>JAFAQP010000004.1 GCA_019246385.1 Patescibacteria group bacterium
CGTATCAATGAGGCCGTGAGTAGCGAGGCCGGGGAGAAGAGCGGCGACGTCCGCATGATAATTCGGCGGCCGCCAACGGTCACGGAGAGGCCCGTGTGCCAGCTCGAGCATGATTTCAGTGTGACACCGCTATTCGCGCGCCGAAAGAGCAAGCTGTGGAAACTTAGGAATTCTTTTTCTTTGGAAAATAACGCTTCTTCCGAAGCTTGTCTGGCAAATAGCTCTCCTTGTCGTAAAGCTTGTAGCCTTTGTGATATCCGAGTTCTTTCATGAGCTTGGTCGGAGCATTCCGCACCCGCATCGGGATGGGGAGATTGCCGAATTTTTCGACATCCTCCTGGGCTAACCCAAGGGCGTCATAGGAAGCGCGATCTTTCTTCGACAGCGCGAGATAGGAGACACCATGGGCGAGATTTATGGCTGCTTCCGGCATGCCGACTGATTCGACCGCATGAAATACGGCGTTTGCGACAACAAGGGCGGTCGGTTGAGCAAGACCAATGTCTTCGGAAGCGAAAATCACCATGCGGCGCGCGATGAAAACCGGATCTTCCCCGCCCGCAAGCATCCGCGCCAAGTAATACATTGCCGCATCGGGCTGCGAGGCGCGCATGCTTTTTATGAAAGCGGAAATAGTGTCGTAATGTTCTTCGCCCTTTTTATCATAGCGAAGCTTTCCCGATTGCAAAGATTCCCGAAGCGTTTCTGGAGTGACTTTCCCGTAGAGTTCATGCGCATTCTCGACGACGGTTATTGCCTGACGCGCGTCGCCATTTGCGTATGAGATGACCCACTCGGCCGCTTCCTTCGATACCGTGAGGCCGGTCCGCTTGAGTATTTTTTTAAGTTCTGATTCGTCGAGCGGTTTGAGCACGAATACGCGAGAACGCGACAGCAAAGCGGGAATGACTTCGAAGCTCGGATTCTCCGTCGTTGCGCCGATCAAAGTCAGTTCTCCCCGCTCGACCGCCGGCAAAAGATAATCCTGCTGCGCCTTATTAAAACGGTGGATCTCATCCAAGAAAAGGATCTTCGGCTTGCCGCCGAAAGCGAGGGTGCCTCTGCCGTTCTCCACTATCTTTTTAATGTCCTCTTTTCCGGCAGAAACAGCAGATAATTCGTAAAAATCGGCATTGAGCGCCTCGGCATAGATTCGTGCGAGCGTTGTTTTTCCGACTCCTGGCGGTCCCCAGAAAATAAAAGAAAAGAGATGTCTTTCTTCTATTGCCTTCCGAAGCGGGCCTTCCTTTCCTACCAGATGCTCCTGGCCTATGAATTCTTCGAGCGTTTTCGGGCGTATGCGAGCCGCAAGAGGTTCCATGACGAGCAGTGTATAGCTTCCGAAATTCAGGTGCCAGCGCTCCGATACGTGGCTAAAAAAGAGGTTCTGAACTCTTCGAAACGCCCTTCCAATATTGAGATGCGGATATCCTTCATGAGAGAAACGATGAAGTGCAGGTTATGGAGGGACGCGATAGAGCCCGCAAGCATCTCACGGGCGCGAAAAAGATGTGCAAGATATGCCTTGCTGAATTTTTCATAATCTTGGCCGTCTTCCGTGTCGAGCGGAGAGTAGTCGCGGATATATTTTTCATTCAAAAGATTTATCTTCCCCTGCCGCGTGTAAAGAACGCCAGTACGCGCAAGACGGGTCGGCTGGACGCAGTCGAACATGTCGATGCCGCGGGAAACGCCCTCGAAGATGTCTTCCGGTTCCCCTATCCCGAGAAGATGACGCGGCTTATTGTCCGGCAGCGGTTCTATAGCCGCTTCAAGAGCAATGCCGAGATCTTCTTTTGAAAAAGAGCCGCCGATACCGAAGCCGTCGAAATCCATTTCCGCTATGGCGCGGGCGTTCTCCGCACGTATGTCCGGATACCGTCCGCCCTGCACGATGCCGAATAGCGCCTGCTTGCTTTGCGCGCGAATGTTCGCGCGATGCGCTGAAAGCGAGCGCTTTGCCCATCGTTCTGTCCGCAATGCCGCCTCTTTTTGATACTCGCGAGGCGCATGAGGACTCGTACATTCATCAAATGCGAAGAATATGTCCGCTCCGAGATCATGTTGTATCTCAACCGAACGCTCCGGAGTGAAACGGTACAATGTGCCGTCGAGGTGTGAAGTGAACGAAACGCCTTCGTCGTCGACTATGGCAAGCTTGCCGTGTTCAGTAGCCGTATCGGGATCGTACACGGAAGGCACGGAAGCATCCCCTTCCTTCACGCCGACGAACTTCGATACGCCTTTTTCAAAACCGGCTCCCAGGGAAAACACCTGGAATCCTCCGGAATCAGTAATGAGAGGTCCGTTCCACCCCATAAAAGCGTGGAGCCCTCCTGCGTCCTTGACGACTGCCTCCCCCGGCTGAAGAAAGAGATGATACGTATTCGCCAACAGGATTTCCGCGCCGATTGCTTTGAGCTCTTTCGGCAAGACTCCTTTTACGGTTGCCTTAGTCCCGACGACCGCAAGCGCGGGCGTGTTGAACGAACCGTGCGGCGTTTCTACGAGCCCGGCCCGGGGAGCGCCAGAGCGCTCCCCGCTTTCGAGCTTGAACTGAAGCGGGCGCATCTATTGCGGTCGCGGAGGGGTAGTCGAAGCAGAGGCAGGCGTTGACGTCGCGCCTGCCGGAGTGACCTTCACCAGCTGAACGTCAAAGATGAGCGTCGAGTTCGCAGGTATGGGGCCCACCGGATTCGATCCGTACCCTAGTGACGGAGGTATGGCGAGCAGCCGCCGGCCGCCTTCTTTCATTCCCGCCATACCGAGGCTCCATCCCGGAATAAGACCACCTCCGTCCGGCGTGTGCAGGCTCCCGTCCGCGGCAACCACGAGCGTAAGCGGAGTGCCTCCGTGCGCCTCTGTCGAATCAAAGACCGTTCCGTCGGGCAGTGCACCGGTATAGGCGACCGCGACGGTATCACCCGCAGCAAGCGTTGCACCGGTACCGACAGTTATGTCCTCAGCCATAAGCTGTGTTACACCTCCTGATTGTTGCACTTGGACCAAAAGCTGTTGCGCAGGCGTGACTCCGGCCGTTTGATTTTGGCCCGGGAACTTTAAGGCGCCGATACCGAAAACCTGGAGTACGACGGCTATCGCAATCGCGACCACTATTAACAAAACGATTACCTGCATGTTTTTTCTATCCATATGTTGAGCTTTCTATAATGAGACCAGTATACCCTACGTTCGGTCCCCGCAGACGGTCATGATGCAGCCGCCGGATTATATAGGACGTACGACCGGGCCCTTTTGCGTATCCTCGACGCTGTATCCTTTCTGCGTAAGCGAGTCGCGTATTTTGTCGGCTTTAGCGAAGTCCCCTGCCTTGCGCGCTTCTTCCCGCTCAGTGATTTGCGCTTCGATCTCAGGGGGTATCACAAGAGGCCCCATGGCGGAACTGCGGGATATGGCCTCGATATGTTCGACCGGCCGCATGCCTATCCCAAGCACCCGGTCGAAATCGTAGAGCGTCGCCCGTTTATCTTCGGGAGAGATTCCGTCGTCTCTAAAGAGATTCCACATAATGCTTAGAGCTTCTGGAGTATTCAGATCGTCATAGAGGGCTTCCCGAAACATTTCACGGTATGCGTCCTGTATTCTCCCTCCTTCCGCAGGAAACTCACGGTACGCGCGCTGGGCGCGGTTTAGCGCCGTTTGCGCCGCCTCGGCCGCTTCCCAGGTGAAATTCATCTTCTGGCGATAGTGGGCAGTCAGCAATAAATACCGGTATGCCAAGGGCGAGACTCCCCGTTCTTCAAGCTGGTACAAACGTACCGCATTTCCTTCCGACTTACCGATCCGCTTCGCTTCTATGGTTATGAATTCGCCGTGCATCCAGAAATTCGCGAGCGGTTTGCCGTTTGCTGCTTCCGCCTCGGCAATCTCATCATTGTGATGCACCGCTATATGATCCACGCCCCCGGTATGAATGTCGAAGGTCTTACCGAGATATTTGGTCGACATCGCGACGCATTCGATATGCCAGCCGGGAAACCCTTTGCCGAATGGCGCTTCCCAGCCGAGTTTCTCGTCAAATTTCCAAAGCGCGAAGTCGCGCATATCGCGTTTTTCTGGGTTGTGCGCGATGCGCGCGTGATCGTACGATGCGCTGCCGCCGAGCGCACCGTAGCCGGGAAACTTCCCAACTTCAAAATAGACGCCGTCCTTAGTCGCGTATGCGTACCCTTTGCCAATAAGCGTTTCCACGTACGCAATCTGTTCCGGGATATGTTCCGACGCCCGCGGAAAAGTGAATGGGAGTTCGATGTTCAGGCGTTTCAAATCCTCCTCAAAGGCCTCCGCATAGCGCTCCGCAAGCATCTTCATATTGGATAGCGTGAGGTCGAGTCCTTCTCGTTTCAGGCCCGCGGTCATTTTATCTTCTCCGGAATCGCCGTCGCCGACCAGGTGGCCGATATCCGTTATATTCATGACCTGCTTTACTTCATACCCGGCATACTCAAGCGTTCGACGGACGATTTCGGCAAATACATATGCGCGGAAATTTCCGATATGAGCGTAATCGTATACGGTAGGGCCGCAGGTATACATCTTCACCGCCCTTCCGTGGAGGGAGTGAAATTTTTCTTTCTTTTTAGTGAGCGTATTATAAAAAAATATATCAGGACCGCTCGAAGTGCGAGAAGGTAGCATACGGACAGCTTACAAGGTCGAATAAAAAAAGAGAAATCAAACGGAGAGAGGAATCTCGGGGTTTTCGTACTCTTTGTTCAATTGGGTGATTGCCCGCAACAGTGTCTTGAATTTGCGTAGATCGGCCGCCGACAGGTTTAATCTATACATTTGCCACATGAGCCATTCCCAGACATCGTCGAGTCCGCGATAAATGTCTGCAATATCCCCGCCTTCTAAAAACGCTCTCTCGGAATCGGTGACTTTGGCAAGCGCTTCATCGTACGTAAGTTTTGGCTCAGGCGCATTCTCGGTGATCCCGAAATTGACCCATTCTGGAAGGCGGAATTCCATAGCGGGCCAATGATACCCAAAACGCTTGAGGATGCAACGCGAGAAGCTACCAGTTCAAGGCGCCGCCTGTCTTGTACTCGGTTACGCGGGTTTCGAAAAAATTCTTCTTTTTCGAGAGGTCTATTGCCTCGCTCATCCAGGGAAACGGGTTTTGCGAGTGGAATTGTGCCGGAAGGCCGACACGCTCAAGCCGGCGATCGGCGATGTGTTGTATGTATTCTTTGAAGCCTTCCGCATTCAGCCCGAAGATGCCCTTGGGAAACACGTCCTGCGCAAACGTGTACTCCAATTTCATCGCTTGATGCACGAGGGTGATGATGTTGTCCTGGAATTT
>JAFAQP010000041.1 GCA_019246385.1 Patescibacteria group bacterium
TTTCCCGCCGATGCATAGCGGAGAGCGGTTATATAAGTACTAAAGAGTATTAGTATGGCCATTGAATACGCTCCCAAGAATTACACAGCGGAGGATTTTGAGCATCGTTTCGGTAAAGGAGAGCTTACTGTCTTGGACTGTCAAGATGGATGGATTGCGGAATTTACAGACCCAAATCATGAATGGGATATGGAATTGGGAATCGGAGACTCTCAAAGCGCCGCTATTAATGATCTTTGGAAAAAGCTCACTACATATGAATTTGAGCCAAAACCCCTTCGTTTGGGTTCCCCAATGTCAAACGTGGCCGCACCCGCGTTGCGATTCGATCAGGAAAATGGGATGTGGAGAGCCAGCTTTGAAAACCAGCCTTTCGTTGGATTCGGATACACTCAAGCTCAAGCGTTCCTGCAATTGCTTTTTAAACTTCAACAATAGGCTGGTTTTTGACGGAAGTGCCTAATAGTTAAACGTGCCCCATAGTTCATGAGTTATTTGTCTAAAACCTTTCAGGTTTTATTGCTTTCGCAAAAGATATATTGTACGAAGTATATAGGTAAGCTCCAGTCTTGTTCCCTTCCTAAGGGATCGGCTAAGCAAAATTAAATACCTTTGCGGTGACGCGGTCCATGGGGATTTGGGGCTGGTGGAATCTTCTTCTCACCAACCGCATTCCCCGGTTTTAATATATTCCTTGCCGAAATCGGCCGTGGAGGAAGAGAAGGGAGTGCGGGACCTTCTTCCGGTTTGCTTCTTTTCGGAAATGTTCGTTTCCCTTCTACTTCAGAATCGTTCCCCTCTTCATTTTCATCTCTTGGCATTCGTCTATGCTCATTTATTTCTCTTTGTCCCATTTTTAAATATTAATACTTTTATAAACTTTGTCAAAATGTAAGGATTCTTTTTGCTATTCATCTATATCTGATACAGATGGCTATAAAAATAATTTGTATCCAAAGGGAGAATAGTTTTGAAAATCCCTATGACGGCATTACGCATGTGGGTTGGATAGAAGATTCGACCGGGAAAAGAGGCCAAAGTACCATAAACGAAATGGTGCGCTTCATAGAGCAGTATGGCAATACTGTTGCCTACGTTGAGGAAGGCGGTAAACGCTCATATGTAAGCGTTATCTCTTCCGTGTTTACTGCGCGCAAGTCTATACGCACATATGCGGGTAATGAGTTCACTGACGCGCTCCTCAGACTCCCCGATTGCGCTTCATAAGCAAGCCTGTGTTACCCTTCCGGTATGGATAAGCCGATGTTCGTAAATCCGAAAGGCAACAATTTCATCGATGACTTCCTTAATGCTATCGGCCCGTCTGTGGGTCAGGATAATGCTATCCGCCTTAAGAACGAGGCGCTTATCCTCAACTTGCGCAATATACTAATCACAAAAGGGATCGTTTCGGAAGCAGAACACGATGCTCTTCTTAAGAAGCAACTTAAAGAGATAAAAGAAATGCTCGAAAACGCTCCCCGTCCCTCCCCTTTTCAATCAGGATCCTGATCATCCTTTTTGGGTGCCAGAGAGTTTCGGATACGCTCTAGCATGTGGTCAGCTGTTTCTGGCTTTCTACGACGAGTATCTAACCGAATGACGTTTCGATCATGATGGGGAGTTGTGCGATCCTCGGGATCAGAAGTATCTCTTCCTTCATTTCCCATCATTTTTTAGCCAACTTACCCCAACAAGCTTCCGAGGAAGCCCATGGCTGCGTTCCTTCGGCGTTATACAAATGTTGCGCGTATTGTAGGTTACCTGAGAGCGTGTAGATATCCATTCCGAGAAGAGAGGCTTTTTTCTCGTGATATAGGGCATTTATCTGCATCACTCCGATGTCATAGTGGTTTATGGATCCACGGTACACTTTCTTTCCGTTGTCCGTGTATTGGCGCGTATGAGACTCGCACTCCGCTATTTTGGCCAGAACGGGGGTCGAAGCATAATACTGCTTTACATACTCAGATAGTGTTGTCGGATTCGACGGGCTGTTTGAAGGAGCCGTTTCAGCGGACAGGTGGGCAGGCGCCAGAAACGCCACGGCCAAGAAGAGTATGGGTATCATTGTTTTTGATTACCCGCCGTGTCCGGCGGGATGGTTAGGCAACAAAAAAGCCGGCCGAAGCCAGCTACGTAAGTAGCGTAGCGAAATGAAGAAAGGCTGTCAAGCAAAAAAGACGCCTCTTTTTAATTTTACGGCCATATTGAGCCCTAAAATTAACATTTCACTTCCTTCAAAATATAGTTGTAAGCTTCGTCGACGCCGTCGACCATACGATAGAGGCTCAGATCCTTTTCCGATACGGTATTGAAGCGCTTAAAGAGGTGGTCTTCGAAAAGTTTTGTAAAAGGGGTCCAAAATTCCCTTCCATACAGAACGATAGGTATCCGTTTTATTTTCCCCGTCTGAGCCAAAGTG
>JAFAQP010000054.1 GCA_019246385.1 Patescibacteria group bacterium
GCCGAGCCACATAACATGCCCCGGCAGTTATTCCCACAGTTGTACGCGCATCTCGGAGCAAGCGGTGTTGCGTGGACACCTGTATTTCGGGAGAAAAGGAGCACTTCTGGAGAAAAAATAAAATACACGATCATAGACGAGAGGGAAGCGCTCGATATCAATACGCCGCTTGATCTCGATATCGCAGAGTTTCTTATGCTGAAGCGGTTGAAAGAAAAGTCATGAATGAGATCTCCTTTTTGGGGTTCATGCTCGTCGGGACATTCTTTCTAGGATACAACGACATTCAATATAAGCGCTCTCTTGAAAAAGGAATGGACGAACGGTTGCTTGTCGGCCTTCCGTTTCTCGTCGCAGGACTCATTTTGATCGTGCTTATGGGGCTCATCGGTGTTCCGCATGTTGGCGCTCCATTTTGGAAAGCGTATACCGCCACGGTTCTCTTAAATGTGGTATCGCAGGCAGTTTTTATGCGCGCTTTCAAATTAGCTGACGCCTCAATAGTTGCGCCGCTTCGGCTTATTATTCCGATCTTTGTTATAGCAACGGGGTATGTCTTTCTCGCTGAGCGACCGCCGCTTACCGGAATGTTGGGCATTTTCATAACGATGTTTGGTGTGTGGCTTCTTTTATTCTCCGAAAATGCGGGTTCATGGAAAAATTACTTTTCGAGTGAAAATGGAAAAGGTGTTCTGCTGGGACTATTCGGCTCACTGCTATTTTCCATATCATTTCCGTTCGATAAAATAACTGTTGTTTCCTCTTCGGCACTTTTTGCTTCCGGGCTCGTATCGATCTCTATCGGCGCGCTTACCATCCTCGTCCACCTCTATAGCCCCTCGTTCAGAGGGACGCTTCGTCTGTCGCTAAAGAATTGGCGGCCCCTTTTGAATATATCCCTGTTCCGGGCCGCCGGAACCGTATTGACTAACCAGGCGCTGGTTTATACGTTCGCTGCATATGCGTCAAGCCTAAAACGGCTCCAAGCCGTGTGGACAGTGGTGCTCAGCGGCACATTCCTTAATGAAAAGCATATCGGAAAGAAGATTCTAGCTACTGCCATAATGTTCGGCGGCCTTCTTTTTTCGGTCATAGGCCGCTGATGCAGGCAGTGCAACCATGCGCTTCCATGCCAAGTTATGAAGGGGTACACTGGCTTCATTCCGCCTATGTCTATTGTTTCGCGCATCAAAGGCTTTTTCGGGAACGGTCTTCCGTCGCGAATAAAGCTTGGCACAAAACCAGTGGGAGTAGGCTACCCTGTATTTGTCATTGCGGAAATAGGCATAAACCACAATGGTGACGTCGGTATAGCGAAGCGGCTCATTGATGCAGCGGCAGAAGCAGGAGCTGATGCGGTCAAATTCCAAAAGCGGGACACGAAAGAGGTTCTTACTAAAGAAGGCCGGGAAAAGCCGTATACATCGCCGCATGCGTTCGCTCCCACATACGGTGAGCATAGGGACAAGCTTGAATTCGGCGAAATGGAATATAAAGAGCTGAAACGGTACGCAGCGGAAAAGGGCCTTCTTTTTTTTGCGAGCGTCTGGGATACGAAGAGCACCGACTTTATGCGAGAAATAGGCGTCGATGCCTATAAGATCCCATCAGCGGATCTCATGAGCCTTCCCATTCTCGAATACGTCGCCCGACAAAACAAGCCTGTCTTGCTTTCAACCGGCATGAGCACGGAAGAGGAAATAGATACCGCGGTTCACACCATCTTGCAGCACAACAACCGCCTCATCTTATTTCATTGCCTTTCCTTATATCCTTCGCCGGAACATATGCTCAATGTCCGCTATATGGACGTACTTCGTGATACCTATGCGCCGCTTCCAGTGGGCTACTCTGGCCATGAACGCGATCTATTACCGACACTCGTTGCGGTATCTCGGGGAGCGGTCATCGTCGAAAGACATCTTACGCTCGACAAGGACATGAAGGGTTCCGACCATGCAGGCTCATTGGAGCCGCACGAACTAAAGGACCTGGTGACCCAGATCCGCCGCATTGAAAGAATATTCGGTACGTCCGAGAAAATAATGTATGACGAACTTTTGCCACTTCGTGAAAAATTGGCAAAAAGTGTTACGACGACGCGGCCCATACGGAAGGGCGAGCGCATTACGCGGGACATGCTCACGGTTAAATCTCCTGGCAACGGGATCTCTGCTGCCAAAATACGCGACGTCATAGGAAGGATAGCGCAAGTCGATATAGGGCAAGATGAGCTTCTTCCTTTGAATGCGCTTTCTTGGCCTTCTGCCTGATAATGCCGGTGAAATTATTTATAGCGGAGCCATTTTCGCAAAAGCCCTATGTCCGGTTGCTTGATAGTCCACAAATGCAGGCGGCTGCAAGAGGAGCCGTACTTTTCAAATCTCTCCCAACTGATTTTTCTTTGCGCATTGAAATAGTTCGCCATCCGGAAGAAGCGGATTTCGTCATCATTCCTCAATCTATCCGCCACGTTACTGCGGAAACGGAGCGCTACCTCGATGGCATCGCAGCTCTCGCAAAAAAAGCCAATAAGCGAGTCATTGTTTTTTTAACAGGAGACCTCGCACACCGCGAGCATATTGATATGGAAGGATTTATCGTATTTAAAGGTTCAGAATACGCGCACGCGAGACATCCGAACGAAATAGTATTCGCGCCCTTTGTCGAAGATTTGGGCGAAAAAAACGCTACGTTGCCGCGAAACAAGGGAAAGCGCCCTGTCATCGGCTTTTGCGGATATGCCGGCTTTCCCTCATGGAAAACGCGCGCGAAATATATTGCGACCAATACGTTTCTTGATATTGCCGCCCATATTACACGCAAGAATCTCATGCTTGTCTATAAACGGGGAATTTATTTTCGGCAGAAGGCTCTGAATATTTTGAAAAATGATCCTCGTATACAGACCAATTTTATTCTTCGAGATTCGTTTTCCGGTAACGCAGCGACTGCTGTTGGTGACCCAGCCCTGCTTCGGCAGGAGTTTATAGATAACATTGTTTCATCAGATTTTGTCCTCTCTCCCAAAGGAGACGGAAATTTCTCTTCGCGCTTTTACGAGGCGCTTTCTTTGGGGCGTATACCGGTTCTTATTGATACCGATATGCTGCTCCCTCTTTCCCAGTATATTGACTACTCGAAATTCGTCCTTCGTGTTCCGTACGATCGCTTGGAAGATATCGGCACAATCATAACGGATTTCTATGCTTCACTTTCGGACAAAGAATTTCAGGCAATGCAAGAAAGAGCCCGAAGGGCCTACAGGGACCATTTGCGTTTCGATTCATACTTTAATAAAGTGCTGCCTTTGCTGCGCGACGAGGGAATTTCCGCTGTGCTTTAGGCTTCCTTACCGCCTTAAGATGCACTTACTCGTTTTTGCCAAAATGCTATAGTAGAGCCCATGAACATAAACGAGGCCCTGCGGTGGTCCGTTATCGGAGGAATATTGGTCATCTTTTTTATTCCGCTTTTTGTCGCGAATAGCCTTTTCTTTCCCTTCATTACCGGCAAGGGATTCGCATTCCGTATCCTTGTCGAAATAGTCTTTGCCCTGTGGCTCATCCTCGCGCTGCGCGATCCTTCAGCGAGGCCTGGCAAGTCTCTCCTCGTGTATGCGGTCGGGGCATTCCTTCTCGGCATAGGGGTGGCCGATATATTCGCCGTCAATCCCGATAAAGCGTTCTGGTCCAATTTCGAGCGTATGGAAGGATGGGTTACGATAGCGCACCTTGCCGCCTACTTCTTTGTCGCTGCCTCGGTATTCAACACGGAAAAGTCGTGGAAGGTTTTGTGGAACACCACTATCATCGTATCTGTCATCGAATCAATCCAGGGGATTCGGCAGCTTTTGCATTACGCTCCCATCAATCAGGGCGGCGTGCGTCTCGACGGCACGTTCGGGAATGCGACGTATCTCGCTATTTACATGCTCTTCAGCTTTTTCATCACGCTTCTCATGTTCGTTTGGACGCGGGGAAAGAATTCTACAGCGACCATGCTCGGAGCCTGGTACGGGCTCGCCATGCTGCTGCAGGTCGTCATGGTCTTTTATACGGCAACGAGAGGCACCATACTCGGATTGATCGGTGGCTTGTTCATCGCCGGCTTGACCTTTCTTTTTACCGCGAAAGAAAACAAAGCGCTCAGGAAGTGGGGCATAGGGGCGGTTATCGCCATAGTGCTTCTTTCCGGCGGATTCATTGCGATCCGGAATGCCCCTTTCGTCCAGCAAAACGAGGTATTGGGGCGGCTTGCCGGCATCGCGACGCCGCAATCACTTTTAGAGCAAGGAACGACGCGGTTCGCCATCTGGCAGATGGCATGGAAAGGATTTTTGGAGCGGCCAATATTCGGATGGGGCCAGGAAGGTTTTAATTACGTATTCAATCAAAATTATCAGCCATCCTTGTATTCGCAGGAAGCATGGTTCGACCGGGCGCACGACGAATTTCTCGACTGGCTGGTCGCGACGGGTATCGTGGGATTCCTCTTATATGTATCTCTTTTCGCGCTTGCATTCTGGTATCTGTGGCGGCCGAGAAATAATTTTACGGCGCTCGAGCGGGGACTGTTCACCGGCTTGCTCGCGGGATACGCCTTCCACAACCTTTTCGTGTTCGACAATCTAGTAAGCTACATTTTCTTCTTCACCATTCTTGCGTACCTGGCGTTTCGTTCTCGCCCAGCAGTAGCTGCTCTTTCTAAGAATCAGCAAGCACCGGCACCGATGCGCATTTCGAAAAGCGCGGAGCGCATCACATCGCCTCTCATCATCGTTCTTATGGGGATCATTCTCTATTTCGTGAATGTGCCCGGCATAGCGACGGCGTCCGATATCATCCAAGGGCTCACCCCTCATTCGGAGGGAATTACCGCAAACTTCGATTATTTCCAGAAAGCGGTCGCACGCGCGGGTAACGGCGGCTTGGGCCTTCAGGAGGTGCGTGAGCAACTCGTGCAATTCGCTCTTCAGGTAAAACAGCTGAATGCCGGAGATGCCGCATTTCAGGCGAAAGTCTTGCAGTACGCCGAAGACCAGATGGTCGCGCAAGTTGCGGCAAGCCCCAAGGATGCCCGCATCCGAGTCTTTTTCGGCTCGTACCTCCATCAGATAGGGAAGCTCGACGAAGCACGCACCCAGCTCTTGGCAGCACATGATCTCTCCCCGAACAAGCAGGCGATACTTTTCGAGCTCGGCTCCCTCGAATTGGATGCGGGGAATACTGCCCTTGGGCTCAAATGGCTCAAAGAAGCATACGATCTGGATCCTTCTTATGACACTGCCGTTCTCGATTACGCCGCCGGAGAGATACGGTCCGGCGATTCCGCTTCCGCGGCGTCGATGCTTATGCCGCGTTTTCATACGGTAACCCCCGACGATGACGCCATCCTTACTGCCTATCTTAGCGTCAAGGATTACAAGGATGCGCTCGCGATACTCAAAGCACGCGTTGCGAAGAATCCGAACGACTATCAGGCCCATGTCGTGCTTGCAGCCGGCTACTTGCAGTCGGGAGACAGGGCGGACGCCATCGCCGAACTCAAAAAAGCGATTGATTTGAATGAAGCTTTCGCCCCACAGGGACAGGCCTATATAAACCAGATCCAATCCGGCTCGCTTTAGTTGCGTTCGTAGATGATCCGTGATAGAGTACTCACTGAGTGCTAGTTCAGTGCTAGCTCGCGAAAATCTGCATAAATTCCCGCTTCGGCGGGAATTTGTGTTTTTAAGGAGAGTCTGGCATTCCACCCTTCATGAGGGACCGGAGTTGCCTCTCCGTACGCAAGGGCGTAGAGTAATTATGTCGTCCGCTTTCTACGGCCGGCGGCAGCACTCACATAGATTTTTGCTTGGAGCTCGCACCCGTCGGTCGTAGAATACGGATGACTGCCTGTATAAAGGATGGATATAGAGGAATATGTCCCGTTTTCGCGCTTAACCACGTTCCGCACGGGGGGTCCCGTGCGCTTTTTGCTGACCCTCAAAGGCGAATCCGAGATACCCGAGGCCAGGGCGTTCGCTGAAAAAAAAGCCCTCCCGCTTGTCCCTTTGGGAGGGGGATCGAACATGCTCGCGCCTGATCAGGGTCTTGAGGCGGCATGCGTTCGGTTTGCCCCTTCTTCCATAGTCGTTTCCGAATCCGAAGACACGCGCTTGTATGCCGTCGAAGCCGGTGCTTCCTGGGATGTATTGGTCGCGCACGCGGTTGCCGACGGTTCATGGGGCGTGGAGAATCTTTCCGCGATACCGGGTACGGCCGGTGCCGCAGTTGTGCAGAACATTGGCGCGTACGGCGCCGCGCTTTCGGACACGTTTGAAAAAGCCGTCGCGGTCGACCTTGGAAACGGAGAACTGGTGGAATTTTCGAAAGACGACTGCGCGTTCGGCTATCGTACGAGCGTGTTTAAAGAGAATCGCGACCGGTATCTCATTACAAAAATATTTTTGCGGCTCTCGAAAACTCCCCGGCCCAATATTTCATACCGCGATCTCAAGAACCGTTTTGAAGGTGCCGTTCCGGCTCTTGCTGATATCCGGAATGCGGTCATCGAGATACGCAAGGGAAAATTTCCTTCGCTTTCAGAATTCGGCACAGCCGGTTCTTTTTTTCTGAATCCCATCGTCATGGAAGCGGAAACTTTTTCTCTTCGTGCGCGCTTTCCGGAGATGCCGGTATTCGATCTGCCCGAAGGAGGAGTGAAGATCCCGCTCGCATGGCTTTTCGACCATGTCCTCAATGTGAAAGGGATGCGTATCGGAAAAGCGTTCGTATGGGAGAAGCAGCCGCTGGTAATTGCCGCAGAAATGGGCGCATCGACTCGCGACATCGTGTCGCTTTCGGAAAAGATTGCGGATCTTCTATATGAAAAAACCGCAATCGGCATCATTCCCGAAGTGCGCGTGATTGAGCGCGAATCGCGATAAAAATTTCAGAAATATTTTTTCTTGGCGATTTTTATCTGAATGTTATCCACAGCACGCACGCAAACATTGTTGTGCGTGCGTATAAGCGTTCCATACTGTAATAAGCTTGTATCGCGGTGCTAAAGGATGTTCGCACAACGCATCCTTAAGGTCGAGCATCGAGCGCAGTACGAGTCTTTATTCTCCAAATTAAAGCACCTTATGGCAAAAAAGAAGAAGGCGAAAAAGGCGGCGAAGAAAAGCTCGAAAAAGCGCAAATAACTTCGACCCAAAACGTCCTCCGAGGTTGCGCATGCAATATCTCGGAGGGCGTTTTTTTATGCAATGAACTCTTTTTCGCGTTGTGTTACGATATGCCCTCAATGTTCGGACTGAAGAAATTGATATCCGGCGGTAGCCCGCTTCTCGACAAGGCCCGCGCGATACCCCCCTTGGTGAATGCGCTCGAAGCTTCCATGAAGGAGCGCTCCGACGAGGAATTACGGGCCCTGACGAGCGAGTTCAAGGAGCGCCTTTCCGCCGGAGAAACGCTTGACGATCTTTTGCCTGAAGCGTTCGCTGCGGTGCGCGAAGCCTCAGTGCGCACTTTGGGGCAGAGGCATTTCGATGTCCAGCTGATCGGCGGTCACGTGCTTCATAACCGTGCCATCGCCGAAATGCGAACCGGCGAAGGGAAAACGTTGGTCGCGACGCTGCCGGCGTATTTGAACGCGCTCTCGGGAAAAGGAGTTCACGTCATCACCGTGAATGATTATCTTGCACGCCGCGACGCCGTCTGGATGGGCCAGATCTACGCGGCCTTGGGCCTTACTGTGGGTGTTATCAATCACGAGTCCGCGTATCTCTATGACCAGGAGCATGTCGAAAAAAAAGAAGAAGACGACAAGGCGCGCGACGAGCTGGGTTCGTTCAAGGTCGTCCACGAATTCTTGCGGCCGGTCTCCCGCACGGAGGCGTATGCCGCCGATATCACGTATGGCACCAACAATGAATATGGCTTCGACTATCTTCGCGACAACCTTGAGTACGACGCGAGGAATCTCCGCCAGCGGGAACACCATTTCGCTATTGTTGACGAAGTCGATTCCATATTGATAGACGAGGCTCGCACGCCCCTCATCATCTCGGGCCCCGCCCGCGATCCCGAGGAGCTTTACACTACTTTTGCGAGGATAGCGTCATCCTTGAAGGAAGATGCGGACTATACGATCGACGAGAAGCTTCGCGCAGTCGTTATCTCGGACTCGGGAATAGAAAAAGCGGAGAAAGCGCTCGGTGTCGAAAACCTGTATGCCGAAGGAGGAAGCAAGTACGCGCACCACCTTGAGTCCGCCGTCAAAGCGCGGGCCCTTTTTCATAAAGATAAGGAGTACGTGGTTAAAGACGGAAAAATAGTAATCGTAGACGAGTTCACAGGTCGGCTGCAGCCGGGCCGGCGCTGGTCGGAAGGCTTGCATCAGGCCATTGAGGCTAAAGAGGGAGTTGCTGTCGAAAAAGAGAGCCAAACGTATGCCTCGATAACCTTTCAGAACTATTTCCGCATGTACGCTAAGATAGCCGGGATGACCGGTACCGGGGCAACTTCCGAGGAAGAGTTCCGTTCCGTATATGATCTCGATGTCGTCGTCATACCGACCCACATGCCTATCCGCCGGGTTGACCACGACGACCTCATTTTCCAGAACGAAGCGGGCAAATTCCGCGCGATTGTCCGTACGGTCAAAGATAAGTATGAAAAAGGGCAGCCGGTCCTCATAGGTACCACCTCTATAGAGGTGAACGAGCGGCTTTCCGCATCCTTACGAAGCGCCGGCGTACCCCATGAAATGTTGAACGCAAAGAATCATGAGCGGGAAGGGGAGATAATCGCGCAGGCCGGAAAATGGAAGGCCGTCACGGTCGCGACGAATATGGCCGGCCGCGGGGTGGACGTGAAACTCGGAGGAAATCCAGCTTCCGAAGATCAGTACGAAAAAGTGAAAAGCCTAGGCGGATTATTCGTCATCGGAACCGAACGGCATGATGCGCGCCGTATCGATAATCAGCTTCGCGGGCGCGCGGGCAGACAGGGAGATCCGGGCGAAACACAATTTTTCGTTTCGCTCGAGGACAAGCTCATGCGCATGTTCGCTTCGGAGACCGTAAAGAATCTCATGGGGCGCCTCGGTATACCCGAAGAGGAAGCAATCAAGAGTCGCATCGTGACCCGTTCTTTGGAATCCGCCCAAGAAAAGATAGAAGGCGTCAATTTCGATTCACGCAAACACGTGCTCGGATTCGATGACGTCTTGAACCATCAGCGAAGCATCATATACGCGCGCCGGCGGGCAGTGCTCATCGGAACGAAGCAGGAAGTGCTAAACGCGCTAACGGAGCATCTCGAAGCCGCCGGCGGCGATACGACGATCATCGGAAAAAAACAGGAAGAGCTGGGAGAGGAAATGTTCGAAGGAGAGGCGCGGAGGATACTGCTTCAAGCGTATGACATGTATTGGATCGAACATCTGGAGACCATGGAATACCTGCGCGGCTCGGTGAATCTGCGTTCCTATGGCGGTCGCGATCCGTTCATCGAATATAGAAGAGAGGGACTGCGTCTGTTCCGCGAGCTCGAAGACTCTCTTGCGCATTTCATTGCGGAAGCGCTCGGACGGCTCGGGCCGTCCTCGCGCGGCACGATAACGCTTACCGCGACGCCCCGCATCATTGTTACCGATCCTGGCGTCAAAAAATACGGAAGGAACGACCATGTGAAGATAACGAACGGCACTGAAACTAAGGAACTGAAATATAAGAAAGCAGAAGAACTTTTGTCACAGGGATGGAAGATACTGGAATAGGACGATGCTAGGATAAAGACATGAAGCTCCTCGTGCGTTTTTTGGGAAGTGTCCTGGCGATACTCGCCGCCGCGTATTTCGTGCCGGGCGTCACCGTCTCTAATTTTTTCGCGGCGCTTTTAATCGCGATAGTTCTGGGGGTTCTGAACGTAACCGTAAAGCCGCTTATCACTCTTCTCACGCTTCCATTCACGCTTCTCACCCTGGGATTGTTCACCTTTGTCATAAACGGCCTCATATTATGGCTCGCTGCTGCTTTCGTTCCGGGATTCTCGGTAGCAGGATTTATTCCGGCTTTTTTGGGAGCACTCGTTATCGCGGTCGTGAACTGGATTTTGCATAAATTCATCTAACGGGCATACTGCTCTTCCATGCCGCTTATTGATCATATTCGCATCCGCGCGAAAGCGGGGAAAGGCGGGAATGGCGTCGTGAGGTGGCTGCATGAGTACGCGCGCGAGTTCGGCGGCCCTTCGGGAGGCGACGGAGGAAACGGCGGCAATGTCGTGTTCCGCGCTGTGCGCGATCTCAATGTCCTGGCGAGCTATCGCGGGCGAAGCGAATTCAAAGCGAAGAACGGAGAGGATGGAGGAAACAAAACCATGGCAGGGAAAAATGCTGAAGACCTGGTGCTTCTTGTTCCCGTAGGCGCTGTCGTGACTCGCGAAGAGGACGGAACGATTTTTGAATTTCTTGAAGAAGGAGAAACGCGCACGGTGCTTGCGGGCGGAAGAGGAGGAGTGGGAAATGCGAGATTTAAGTCTTCCGTGAATCAGTATCCGACCGAAGCAACGAAAGGGGCGGAAGGACAGGGAAGCGCTCTCACCATCGAATTGAAGCTGATCGCCGATGTGGGACTCATCGGGCTTCCGAACGCCGGGAAATCAAGTCTGCTTAATTCTTTGACAGCCGCGCATGCCAAGATCGGGGCGTATCCTTTTACGACGCTCGAGCCCAACCTCGGCGCGTATTTCGGATATGTGATCGCTGACATTCCCGGGCTTATCGAAGGCGCCGCATCTGGAAAGGGATTAGGGCACGCATTCCTCCGGCATATCGCTCGTACGAAGATACTTATCCACTGCATCGCCGCCGACGCGGCAACACCGCTCCAGGATTATAAAACGGTACGGGCTGAGATAGACGCGTACAGCGATGCGCTGTCTCGGAAGCCCGAGATAGTCTTTCTTACCAAAGCGGATCTTGCGTCCGAAGAGGATCTCGCCGCCATTGAAAAAGATTTCGTAAAAGAAAAAAAACGCGCGATCCGGGTATCCATTCTTGACGATCGGCTTCTCAAAGCCGCCGGAGACGAGCTCGTGCGGTTCCTTAAAGAGGCCTAGTTTGTTATAGTCCGGGGAGAATCGTGAACAGAACGTTTCCCACCCTATGAATACGTATCTTCCTACGATCGGTCTGGAGATCCATGCCGAGCTGAAGACCAGAACGAAGATGTTCTGCAATTCTCTGAATGATCCGTTAGAGACGCGCCCGAACGTCAACATATGCCCGATTTGCATGGGTTTCCCGGGCACGCTGCCTGTCGCAAACAAGGAAGCTATCCGCCACGTGCTCAGGGTGGGGACGGCTCTCGGAGGAAGAATAGCGGATTACACTGAGTTTGATAGAAAAAATTATTTCTATCCCGATCTTCCGAAGGGATATCAGATAAGCCAGTACGAATATCCGCTCGTGTCCGGTGGCACCCTCGGTGGCGTCGCCATAACGCGCATTCATCTCGAAGAAGATGCCGCGCGTTCGCAGCATGGTTCCGTCTCGACGGATCAAAACGCCACCTTTAGCCTTATCGACTTCAATCGTGCAGGGTTGCCTCTTATGGAACTTGTGACCGAGCCAGTCATTCATGACGCCAAAGTTGCGAGTTTTTTCGCACAGGAACTCCAGCGCCTGTTGCGCGCTCTCGGGGCGGGGGAAGCAAACATGGAGAAAGGACAGATGCGCGTCGAAGCGAACATCTCGGTAAGCAGGGATAACGTACTGGGTACGAAAGTGGAAGTCAAAAATATCAATTCATTCCGTGCGGTCGAAAAAGCGATCGCCTACGAGATACAGCGGCAAACAAAACTTCTCGAAGAAGGAAAGTCGATCATACAGGAAACGAGAGGGTGGGATGAGAATAGAAGCGTAACTTTTCCGCAGCGCCTTAAGGAAGGTTCTCATGATTACCGATACTTTCCGGAACCCGACATTCCGAAGTTCAGATTGTCTGACGTGCTTGAGTTTTCTGAAGAAGCGATACGCGCGTCGCTGCCTGAACTGCCGCAAGAGAAACGGGATCGCTATACCGCTCTCGGCCTTAAGCCGGAGGATGTCGAGACATTGGTTGCCGACTCCCGATACTCCTCGTTCTTCGATGCGGAAATAGCAGGAAAGCTTTCGGAAAACGCGGATATCAAACTCAGCGCGAATTATCTTCTTACCGATATTCGCGGCGCCGATCCCACGGACGAGGAATTGCTGAATCTCACGAACGGCGCGTTCGCGGACGTCATACGGTTGCTGCGCATCGGAGACCTTTCTTCTCGCGGAGCAAAGGACGTCTTGGCCGCCCTCATGTCAGAAGGCGGCACAGCAGAAAAGGTGGCACGCGATCGAGGACTCATTCAGATGAAAGATGCCAACGAACTGGATACATTAGTAGACGCCGTCCTGGCGGACAACCCTTCCATAGTTGAAGATATACGAAAAGGAAAGCGTGAAGCGCTCAAGTTTCTGGTAGGGCAGGGAATGAAAAAGTCGAAAGGTGCAGCGAATCCCGCAGAGCTCGAAAGATCTCTCCAAAACAAGATAGAAAAAAGGTAAGTTCTCCACATTGGAGGGCAGGCCGCGTACCAGCCGAGAATATCCGGACTATACTGATTTCAGTGGATGAGCTTGAAATAAAGGGAAAAAAGTACATCTCGTCTAAACGAGCTTCAGAATTAACTGGCTACGCGAAAGATTACGTGGGTCAATTGGCCCGCGCGGGGAAAATAGCAGGTACGCGCATGGGCAGGGCATGGTATGTGGAAGAGGAGGCGCTCCTTGCGTACAAGCAAGAGGACATAGGTGAAGGACCGATCGATGACCCTTTACCGCCAAGAAGCATTCCTTCTCCGACACAAAGACACCCCTTCTCGCCCTCTACCTTGAAGGCACTAGGATATATTCCGAAATCTCTTCCGGGGACGTGGGAAGCGGTCAAATATTATCCGGATGATGCAGAACTTATACCAAGTCCGTTGAAAAGTAATGATTTCTCGGCAATCCGAGAGGAAAAAGCGGAGCAAAAAATGCTTGAACCGCACACCGTCGATATACGGATAAAGATACTTGAAGAAAAGACAAAAGAAAGGCCGGTCATGGATACTCTCACTCCTCGACATCGTGCGCGGAAAGTACGCAGACGAAGGTCGCCAAAGCGCTCATATCTCGCCTTAGGAGCGCTTAAAGCGGCTCTGGGCGTCTTTCTTTTCTTTTTCTCGGGATTCTTTTTGTCCTCCCATATCGCGATCAGCTCTCAAAGCGGCTACAGCGCCAATGTTGCGACGGGATTCCAGGAAATACGGGACGTGAGCGCGCAATATCCCTTCATTAGCGAAGGATTTTCTCAAATCGGAACGTTTTCGAGCACTTTGTACGATTCCTATGGGAAATTCTTTGCCAAGGGAATGGATTTTCTTGTTACTGTCGCTCTCCGCGCATCAGGAAAATAGTTTTTTTCTTATACTAATACTATCTCGGATACGCGAGATAGGCTTTAAATACTGAATAGTATACGGAAAGGCATTTCGCGAACAGTTTTTTCGTTGTTCCAATAAAAATTTTGCACATCATTTTTGCAATTTACTCTAAAAAGATTGGAATAAAAATATAAATGTTATGCACA
>JAFAQP010000055.1 GCA_019246385.1 Patescibacteria group bacterium
GTCTTTACATTGAAACCGAGAATGATGGCGGGAGAGAAACCGATAAGGAGTTTGACGTCATTTTCGTTTATCGGACCCACGTTTTTGGCGACCATCAGAAGCTCGACCCGCTCTTCTTTTACTTTTTGTATTTCATATTCAAGAGCCTCGAGGGAGCCGATGGTATCCGCTTTGAGCACTAGTCGGATACGGACGTTGTCATCGCTCTCTTCCGCGCGGCGCGCCTCGGGCGCTTCGGGCTGTTTGTTCTTTTTTATTAATTCTTCCGCTTCTTTTTTTGTTTTTACCACTGTCACTAGCGCTCCGACCTGCGGTTCGCCGGTAAAACCGGAAAGGCGGCCTGGTTTTCCGCACGTTATTTCCTTCGATTTCGTTCCGGAAAAATCTTCAAGCATGCGAATCGGAGCGTAGGCTTGCCCAGATACCGCAAAGTCTCCGATTGTGAGTCTCCCTTGTTTTACGATTATGGTTGCAGAAATCCCTATGCGCGCGTCACGCGTCGATTCGAGGACGACGCCTTCCATAGCGGCTCCCGCATCGCACGAGATGTTATGCAAATCCGCCACAAGGACGATAAGGTCGAGAAGTTCGTTCACTCCTTCTCCGGTTTTTCCCGATACCGCGGCATACGGTACGTCGCCGCCAAGCCCTTCGAGATAGATTCCTTCTTTGGCGACGCTATCTTTCGCTCGCTCAAGGTTTGCCGTGTCCTTGTCTACCTTCGTGAATGCCACGATGTACGGGATATTCGCGGCGAGAATGGCTTTATGCGCCTCGATCGTCTGCGGCTTTACGCCGTCGTCCGCTGCAACGATAAGAATGGCTATATCAGCCGCGGCTCCCGCGCGCTCCCGCATCTTCTGGAATGCCTCATGGCCTGGCGTATCGATAAAAGTGATGGCGCGGTCTCCCTCCGCTCCCGCATGAAGGATCTCATAAGCGGAAACGCGCTGCGTTATGCCGCCCGTTTCTTTCGCGGCAACTGATGATTTCCGTATCTGGTCGAGAAGCGTCGTTTTTCCGTGATCAATGTGTCCCACGATCGCGACGACCGGCTGCCTGCATATACGGGAATTCGGATTCATCGCCTAAACATCGCACAAACGCGATGTTTTTGCAAAATCAGAGTTTCTTCTTCGCCTCGTCTATCGCGCGTTTTTCTTCTTCCGACAACTCGCGCTCCGAGTGGAATCGTGAAACTTTTTTGGAGTAGACATGGACGCCGTCGCGGGAATGAATGCCGGAGAAAACCACGCCGTCGCCCTGTTCGTCGAGAAAGGCTGTCGCGAAGCTTTGCTGGCCTCCTGCGTTCCTAAAAGGATCGAACCGCTCCACCGCGACTCCCCGGACCGCGCTTCCCAGGCGGGTGTCGAGATTTTCAAACGCTATTTCCGCCTTTTTCGCGTGCGTCTCAAGAGCGATGACCCGTTCATTGAGCTTCGTGATTGTTCCTTCAAGCGATTTTCCGTCTCCGCCGCGCATAAGGCCGCGAAGCCGTCGGAAAAGAACAAAATCCTGGATAAGCGAAAAAAGAACGAGTACTGCAAGCCCCGAAAGAATCGGATTGCCGAAGATCTGCGCAAGCGCCGTATGCGCTATTTGATCGAATTGCATTTCAGGGATTATATCCCATTTCGTGTATCTGCGTGGGCATCTCATTCGTCGGCAGATAGCTAAAGCGCTATCATGGAGCGATGTTTGGAAAAAAGCGCGTTTACATGGACCACGCGTCTGCAACGCTCATCGATCAGCGGGTCGCGGAAGCGGTAGTCGACGCGCTTCTCAGGTTTCCGGGAAATCCGAGTGCGCCCCATGCGGAGGGAAGGGAAGCCCGCGCCGCGGTTTCCGCGGCGCGGGCGGACGTCGCCCGCAGCTTTTCCGTAAAACCTGAGGAAATACTCTTCACCTCGGGCGGTACCGAAGCGAACAATATCGCGATACACGGCTTTCTGAAGGCTCTCGGGGAGCGCGGAGTCGAGCACGAAAACATGCACGTCATAACGACCGCGATAGAACACTCCTCTGTTCTTAAAACGACGCAGGCGCTCGAAAAAAAAGGCATCCGGGTTTCATATATCACTCCGGAAAAAGACGGCATCGTGAGGCCGGAAATGTTCGTGAATG
>JAFAQP010000058.1 GCA_019246385.1 Patescibacteria group bacterium
TACCGGCCCAGGGTTTGTGCGGGTCGCCATGGAAGCGCGGTATCAGATGCACGTGCGCGTGAAAAATGATCTGATGCGCCGCAGGCTCGTTGTTCATAGTGATATTTATGCCGTCTGCTCCCACCGATTCCTTTGTTACGGGAGCTAAAAAGTGGGCGGCTTTCATCATTTCGAGCCACGCATCGAGAGGTAGGTCAAAAATGTTTTTATAATGTTTTTTCGGCACGATAAGGAGGTGGCCGGGATTACTCGGCTTTATATCGAGAAATGCGACCACTCCTGCGTTCTCATATACCTTTTTAGCCGGGATTTCCCCGCCGATTATCTTGCAAAACAAGCAATCCTGCATGATTTCGATGGTACCATTTTACGATGCATCCGGTAATTGAAGGCATTCTTGAAAAACGAGGGCTCGCCGATACGGAATCCTTTTTGAATCCCTCGTATGACGGGCGGCAGAGCCCGTTTTTGCTTCTTGATATGGAAAAAGCGGTGGATCGGATACTTCGCGCCATGAAAAGCAATGAGAAAATTGCCGTCTGGCACGATTACGATTGCGACGGCATTCCGGGAGGAGCGCTTTTATACGATTTTTTTCGGACCATACGCTATCCGGTCGTCACCTATGTTCCCGAACGAAACCAAGGGTACGGGCTCAACGAAGAAGGCCTCACAAAACTTTCGGAAGAGGGCGTTACGCTCGTTATAACGGTCGATTGCGGCATCACTGACGTTGCCGAAGTGACGCATGCCGCAGCGCTCGGTATCGATATTATCGTCACCGATCACCATCTTCCGCAAAAGGACCTCCCCGCCGCATATGCCGTAGTGAACGCACACCGGGAAGGAGACCAGTATCCCTTCAAGGACCTCTGCGGCACCGGTGTCGCATTCAAGCTCGTCGAAGCGCTTATCGAAAAAGGAAATTTCGCTATTCCGAAAGGGACGGAAAAATGGCTTCTTGATCTCGTCGCGCTCGCGACGGTTGCGGATATGGTCCCTTTGACCGGCGAAAATCGCGCGCTCGTTTCCTATGGCCTCAAAGTTTTGCGAAGAGGCAGGCGTCCCGGCATGCGGGCGCTTTTTGAAGCGCAGAATATCCCTGTCATGCACGTCGTTGAAGACGATCTTTCTTTTTCAATCGCGCCGAAAGTGAACGCCTCCTCGCGCATGGCAAGCCCCAAATACGCGTTCGAGCTTTTGACGACCGAATCGTCCGAACGCGCTCGCATCCTCGCCAAGCAATTGGTGAAGCTTAACCACGAACGGAAGCTTGAGGGCTTGCGGGTCGCGAAAGAGGTAAAACAAAAAATAGATGCTATGCCCGTTCTCGGTTCCATTGTCGTTTTGGGCAGCAGTTCGTGGCGTCCGTCACTGCTTGGGATCGCCGCGACCTCCGTCGTAGAGACGTATGGGAAGACAGTCTGCTTGTGGGGGAAAGACGGCGAACTGATCAAAGGGTCGTGCCGCGGGAACGGTGACGTGAATATTGTCACCTTGCTCAGTGAAGCGAAGGAGGCATTTTTGGATTTCGGAGGCCACGAACTTTCCGGTGGTTTCTCTCTTTCCGCAGAGTCTATACATACGCTCGTGTCACGCCTTGAGAACGCCTTCAGTTCCGTTGGAACCAGAAGAGAGGCCACGAAGGAAGAGCGCGGAACTGATGCGATCATAACGCTTCCCGAGATTACGAACGGATTTTTCGATTCCCTTCGTTCCCTGGCGCCTTTCGGCGAATCGAATCCCAAACCACTGTTCCATGTGCGCAACGTCGCCGTAGCCCGCATAGCGTTTTTTGGAGCCCATAAAGAGCATACGCGGATCACCCTTGCCGACGACTCTGGTGCCGCGATCGATGCCGTTTCTTTTTTTACCAGCCGCTGCGCGTTTAAGGATTCGCTCGGTCTTCTTTCGGAAGGAGACCTGGTGAGCATCGAGGCGACGCTTGAGCGTTCATATTTCGGGGGTAAAAAAGAGCTTCGGCTTCGGCTGGAAAACTTGACCCTTTATCCCGTCTACGCCGCTGCGACGCCATAGCATCGCTCATTCTTATTTCACGACAGCCGTAAGACAATCAACCATTCATGCAAGAAAAATGCCCGCATCCCTGGCTCGTTTTCACGTTGGTAGCGATTGCTCAGTTCATGGTTATTCTTGATAGTTCGATAACCAACGTAGCGCTGCCTTCAATACAGAGAGAACTTCACTTCCTTACCAATAGTTCGCTCCAATGGGTCGTGACCGGTTACGCGCTCACGTTCGGGGGGTTTCTTCTTTTTGGCGGTCGGGCTGCCGATCTTTTCGGCCGTCGCCGTATGCTTCTTTTGGGCATGGCTGCCTTCACCTTGTGCTCTTTCTTGATCGGCATTTCGCAGTCGGCGACCATGCTTATCGTGCTGCGCGCCTTGCAAGGCCTCGCTGCGGCGTTCATGTCGCCTGCTGCTCTTTCCATCGTCCTTTCAGTATTTGAAGAAGGTCCGAAACGGGGGCTCGCGTTAGGATTGTGGTCCACGGTCGCTACGGGCGGCGCGGCTATGGGTCTTTTGGTAGGAGGATTGCTTACGCAGTTTTTAGGTTGGCAATGGAATTTCTTCATCAATGTGCCGATCGGGATCGTGATGCTCGTAGCGATCGCGCGCATAGTTCCTCGCTACGAAAGCGACGCGGGCCATACCCATCTCGACCTCTCCGGCGCCGCGCTTTCGACCGTCGGTTTGATGGCGTTCGTATATGCCGTGTCGCGAGCGCCGTTCCTCGGTTGGCTCTCTCCCGCAACGCTCGGCACTGCAGCCCTTGCCATAATTCTTATCGTGCTTTTTATATGGAATGAATCGAGAAAAGAATATCCGCTTATTCCGCTTTCTATATTTAAGGTAGGAAATGTCGCCGGCGCGAACCTTATTATGGCTCCCGTCTTTGCGAGTATGCTGAGCATTTTTTTTCTCACGACTCTGTATGTACAAGGAGTTCTCCATTATTCGCCCCTCATAACCGGACTCGCCTTCCTGCCATTTCCTTTCATTCTCGGTTTTACGTCTTCCCGTGTGCCCGCTCTTGTCGCGCGCTACGGCTATAAGCGGTTTCTCCTTTGCGGGCCTGTCCTTATCGCTCTGGGACTTTGGTGGCTTTCGCGCCTGCCGGTTGATGGCGTATACCTAGTGCATCTTCTGCCCGCATTCATCGTATTGCCGTTCGGAATAGGAATGATGTTCATGCCGATAGTCGCTGCCGCAACGGCAGGAATCCCGAGGGATGAGGCCGGCCTTGCTTCCGGCCTCATCACGACTTCGCAACAAATGGGCGGCGCTCTCGGGCTCGCCATAATTTCTGGGATTGCGAGCGTGCCTGCCGGTATCACGAGTGCCCAAGGACTGGTAACCGCATTCGACAAGGGTTATACGGCAGCTCTGGTGTTTGTAGCGTTTGCGTTTCTCATTGCTCTTACTCTTATCAAAGAGACTAGACACGCACGCGTACCATTCCAAGAAGCAGTGACTCAGGTATGATCCGTACCAAGAAAGAAGAGGGATAACTTCATTGCAATT
>JAFAQP010000062.1 GCA_019246385.1 Patescibacteria group bacterium
GCCGCCCGATACGGCGGAAAATGCCGCCGCGCCGCTCGTTGAGGCGCGTGCGTATGCCGAGCATGCGTACCATGCTGTTGAAGCGCTTTTCAAAAAAATAAGCGAAGACATCGCTTTGAAAGAAAAGCGCAATGCGGGACTCCTTCATAACCTTTTGAACGAAGAACTTCGCACGTATACGGAAACGGGAAAATTGCCCCAAGAAGAAGACCTGCTTTCGCGCCAAAATGTAGCGGGATTATATGTGCATGAAGGAGGAAACGTGCTTCTTGATGAAAAAGAAATAGGGAAGATCGAGAAATTGATAGCCGGGAAATCGGCATTCGGCAGCGATATTTTGCACGGCACGACGAGCATGAAAGGGCATGCCCGAGGAGCGGTCCGTATCATTGAAAATCCGCGTGAGGCGGGAATCTTTAACGACGGAGACATCCTGGTGACCAGCATGACAAATCCCGATTTTCTGCCGCTTATCAAGAGAGCGGGAGCCATCGTAACCGAAGCCGGCGGCGTTCTTTCCCATGCGGCGATCGTTTCGCGGGAATTGAAAAAACCCTGCATTTTGAACGTAAAAGGCGCTCTCTCGCACCTCAAAAACGGCGATAACGTGGAAGTCGACGCCGACGGCGGCACAATCAGAATATTGGATAGAATGGAATGATGAGCACGAAAATACTGCAAGGACTCGGCGTCTCCGCGGGTGTTGCGACCGGGAGCATCCGACAGGTGAAAGGCGCGGAAGACGGCGCGCGTTTCAAGGAAGGAGAAATACTGGTGACGAAAATAACCGATCCAACGATGGTCATTATGATGAACAAGGCGGCCGGCATCGTGTGCGACATCGGCGGTATGACTTCGCACCCCTCGATCATTTCACGGGAACTTGGCATCCCGTGCATCGTGAACGCCAAGGAAGCGACGATAAAGCTGAAAGACGGCCAAACAGTTTCCATCAATGGAACCACCGGAGAAATATTCCTGGATTGACGAATTCCTTGCGGCCGCGGAAGAAGCCCTCGGCTTTATGGATATCTCGACTCTGCAACCGACCTCATGGCGGCATTTTCAGCCGCTTGTGGCAAAGGAGTGGCTCGCGTGGCTCGAGCGCATCGTTACCGAACGAGAGAAACAAAATATTCCTTTTACTACAGTAGCGGCGGCGCTCGATCTCGATTTGTGTCGCGAACAGCTTTTGTTCACCCTTGAAGACCTCAAGACCGCGCATTACCCGGTTGCAAAGCGCCTCGCGATCGCGGATTTCTTTTACCAAACGCTCGTCGTTCAAACCCCTCAGGGCGACCCGTCCGGCCTTCACGGAACAACGCGAAAGCATTCGCGGGAAGAAGTAACCGAGCTTATGCAGAAAGATTTCGCAGCGGGGAATCCGGAAGCGGCGAGAGCATTGGGCAAACTGTATAACGGCGCATATAACCTCGGAGCGGCATTGTATCTCGACTTTTACATGGCCAAGGCAATCGAAAATTGGGGACCGTATGAGATTACGCAGGGACGGATCCTCGTCGTAAAGCGCATGAAAAACCTGCTGCCGACCGCGGTATGGGACAAGATAGATACGCCGATACAAGACGCCACCATCTATGCGGTCTACGAGGGAGTGAAGTTCTCGACGGATCTTGTATCCTGTCACACGCGCTACATAGGCGACGCGATACGGGGCTTAGTGAAATGGCGGCTCGAGGTCGACGGCGAGAATGTCACGGATCTTGCAACAATAGAAGCGCTTGCTCTGTCGATCGCTGAAACCGGCATCGCGCAATGGAATCGGGTCAAAAAACTTTCTGAATCTGAGCTTATCCAAAAAGCGATATGGATACGCTGTTATTGCTTTGATCGCGTGTGCCAGCTTCTCGGGCTTGCATGGCACCCTTCGGAAGAATTATTGGGAGCGTCTTCCGGAAAGACGCTCGCGGAAGGATGGAAGCGCTGGCGGCATCCGTTTGAACCATCGTCGTATCATGCCTACTGGCGTTCCCTCTGGGATCCGCGTCTCGATTTTTTCCCCGATAGCGAGCCGCCGTAACTCCACAGATACCGTTGTGGTATTATCTTCCGACACATGGAAGAAACTGCAGAGAATAAAAATAAAAAACCAAAAATAGGATTCATCGGACAAGGATGGCTCGGCAAGAATTATGCCGACGATTTCGAGAGAAGGGAGTTTGAGGTCGTGCGGTATTCCAAGGAACCCGAATATTCCGGTACTGCCGACCAGATACAATACTGCGACATCGTATTTATCGCCGTTCCGACGCCCACGACTCCTCAGGGCTTCGACGGCTCAATCCTTCCGAAGGTGCTGCCGCATGTCGGCAAGGGAAAGACCGCGGTCATCCGGTCGACATTGAAGCCGGGAACCACCAAAGAACTGCAAAAGCAATTTCCCGATATCTTTATTTTCCATGCGCCGGAATTTCTCGCGGAAAAGACTGCCGCCCAGGATGCCGCGCACCCGAAGCGCAACATCATCGGGATGCCCGAACACACGCCGGAGTTTAGAGAACGGGCGCAGCGGGTCATGGATATCCTTCCCGAGGCTCCGTACCAAATAATCACCGGCTCGACCGAAGCCGAACTCATAAAGTACGGCGGCAATAGTTTTCTTTTCTTCAAGGTACTTTTCGCCAATATCATGTACGAGTTCGCGGAAAAACTCGGGGCTGATTATGAAGTGGTGCGCGAAACGATGGCGGCCGACCCGCGCATCGGGCCCTCGCATCTTAAAGTCATAGATGAAAGCGGGCACCCGGGCTCTATCCCAGGTCGCGGCGCCGGAGGGCATTGCCTCATTAAGGATTTTGCGGTCCTGTCGGAGATGTACCGCGAACTCGGCGGGGACGAAGAAGGTGTCCGGCTTCTTGAGGCGTTCGAAAAAAAGAACGCGAAGCTTCTGCGGGAGACCGGAAAGGATCTCGATCTTTTAGAAGGAGTGTACGGAAAAGTCGATGCCTGAAGGAAGGGATGCCCGGAGGTGCAAAAAATAGGCTTAAGGTACAATACGCCGCAAATGAGGGTTCTTATTGCAACGGGCCTTTATCCGCCGGAGATAGGCGGTCCTGCCACCTATAGCTCCACTCTCAAGCGGGAGCTGCCGAAGCGCGGAATAGATATAACGGTACTTCCTTTCAGACGCGTTCGGCACTTGCCGAAGCTCATTCGGCATATGGCTTATTTTTTTCTCGTCGTCCGGGAAGGAAAGACGGCAGACCTTATATATGCGATGGATCCGGTCTCGGTCGGCTTGCCCGCCTATTTCGGTGCGTTAGTTCTTGGAAAAAAATTCATCCTGAAAATGGTCGGCGATTATGCCTGGGAGCAGGCAGCCCAGCGGTTCGGTTTTAGAGGAATTCTGGAAGAATTCCAGCACGCGAAGGTCGCCTTCGTTCCAAGCGTGCTTCGGAGTATCGAACGAATGGTCGCGCGGCGCGCGCTTCACGTCGTCGTACCGAGCAGGTATCTAGGCAAGGTAGTCCATGAATGGGGAGTGCCGAAAGAAAAAATAACGGTGATCTATAACGGCATGGAACCCTTGGAAGATACAGGGAACAAGCCGGTATTGCGCGGACTCCTGAAATTCCATGGCAAACTTCTTATATCGGTCGGACGCCTCGTGCCCTGGAAGGGATTCAAGGAGCTTATCGGCATTGCGGCACACCTGAAAAAAGATTTTCCTGATCTAAAGCTCATGATCGTCGGTTCCGGACCCGAACTTGCGGCGCTCGAAAAAACGGCGAGCGAGAAAGGGCTCGGCGAAGACGTCATCTTTACCGGTGCGCTTGCCCGTGATGTGCTATTGCGCTATATCCGCGCATCGGATGTTTTCATACTGAATACGCGTTACGAAGGGTTCTCGCACCAGATCATAGAAGTCATGATGGTCGGGGTTCCAATAATCGCCACGAAGATAGGAGGCAACCCCGAAGCAATAGATCACGAACGGAACGGCTTTCTCGTAGCCCCGAATGACGTCTCGCGCATTGAAGGCTATACCAAAGCGCTTCTCACCGACGCGTCTTTGCGGATGCGCATCACCGCTGCGGCGAAAAGAAAAGTGCAGCAGTTCAGCACCGAACGGATGGTTGAAGAAACCGCGGCTTTCCTCAAGAACATATGAAAGTTCTCATGCTTTCGACCGATCGGACGGTATTTACGCCAGGGTCTTCGACCCGCAAACGTATGGAAGAATATGCCGAAACATTCGGTTCGCTTTCCGTCATTGTTCTGTGCGACGCGGGCAAGACTCCCCTTATCGGAGAAACGCTTTCCCTGTACCCCACGAATTCGCCTTCCCGGTATGTGAGATGGCGCGACGCAATACGAATAGGGAAAGAGTTCCCCGTACCCGACGTGGTTACCGCCGAAGATCCTTTCGAGACCGGCCTTGCCGCAAGCAAGATCGCTCATGCGCTTAACGCGCCGCTTCATATCCAGGTCCATACGGACTTTATCGCGTCTGGCTTTGCAAAGGCGCATTTTCCTTTTAATCGCTTGCGATTGCTGATTGCTGCGCAGGTGTTGAAGCGCGCCGACCGCATCCGCGTCGTTTCTGAGCGCATCAAGGAAAAAATAGAAAGAAAGTATCACCCGAAAGCTCCGATTTCTGTCATTCCCATCTATGTCGATATTGAAAGATACCGGAACATGGAGAAGACTAGGCATCCGAAATTCAAGACCATGCTTCTCGTGGTTTCCCGCCTTGAAAAAGAAAAGCCGCTCCGCACCGCCATCGAGGCGCTTAAAAAAGCCCGTGACGCGGGAATCGATTGCGGCCTCGTTATTGTGGGGGCGGGACGGCAGGAAGGCTATTTGAAAAGAAGCGCAAAAGAACTCGGAGTGTCGGCATGGGTGGAATTTACCGGATTTCAAAATAGCGTCGTTCCGTATTACGCTATGGCAGACCTCGTTCTTCATTTGGGAGCGTCCTACGAGGGCTACGGCATGGGGATCATCGAATCGCTCGCAGGGGGCGTGCCGGTCCTCTCCCTTGACGTCGGAATCGCGAAGCAAGCGGGAGCCATGATAGCGAGCGGAGATTTCGGCGACGCGCTCGTACGCTATCTGAAAAGTGCGGCTTCAAAAGAGCCGGCACGGTTGCTTTATATGCCGTATGCGAGTAAGGAAGAGTATCTGAGAAAATACGCGGAAGACCTGGCGCTTTCCCGCATACCGAAATGAAAATCATTCTATGAAAAAAAATATCGTCACTATTGGCGGCGGAACCGGGACGTTCGTCGTTCTTTCCGGCCTTAAGAGCATTCCGGAGGCTGCTTTGTCCGCGGTCGTATCGAGCTTGGACGACGGCGGCTCGACCGGGCGCTTGCGGGACGCCTACGGCTTCCTTCCGCACGGTGACGCGCGCCAGGCATTGGTAGCGCTTGCGGACGAGCGCGCTGCTCTGACCCGCGCGCTTTTCGCATACCGATTCGCCAAAGGAGATATCGCCGGACATAATTTCGGCAATCTTTTTTTGACGGCGCTCACCGATATTCTCGGCTCCGATGCTTTGGCGATCGAAGAGGCATCGAAGATACTTCGCGTGAAAGGTTCCGTCATCCCTGTTTCGGAACATGCCGGAACACTTATCGCGCGGCTTGAAAGCGGAGAAACGCTTGTCGGAGAGCACGTCATAGATACGCGGACACCGGGCCGTTCGCCGATCGTCGCCTTGGAAACGAAAGAGCCTTCGAAAGTATGCGAAGACGCGAAACAGGCGATTGAAGAGGCCGACATTATCATCCTCGGGCCCGGTGATCTCTATGCTTCGACACTCGCTAATTTCGCGATCGGGGGAGTTACCGATGCAGTCGCTTCCTCGCCGGGCCGCCTCGTCTACATAGTCAATCTCTTTACCAAAGCTGGAGAAACGGACGGCTATTCGGCAAAAAAGCATGTCGAAGAAGTGGCGCGTTATGCGGGCAGGAAGCCCGATACAATTCTTATCCACCAAGGTTCTTTTGCAGAGGAGGTTCTCGATCGCTATGCGGCCGAAAAGGAGTTTCCGGTCATCGATGACCTGGGAGAGGGGGCGCACATACTGCGCAGACATTTTGCCGACGTGGTCATTTCGGAAAAACTCCCGGGCGATGCGGTATCGCGCAGCCTCATCCGGCATGATTCGGCAAAGATAGCCGAGGCGATACAGGCGCTCATATGAAGAAACCGAAACCCAAGATCGATGTTCGTCGGCGGATTGAAACCCATATACGCGCCATTCTTTCGCCGCGCAATGCGGAAAGCCGGATGCAGGCGGTAAAGAACGCCTTTCTCTCGGGCAAGAAATTCATTTCGAATACCAAGCGCGTCATCACCATTGGCGGCGGGACGGGAACGTTCATCGTTCTGTCGGCCCTGAAATCAATCTCCGACGTCTCCCTTTCCGCCATCGTGTCGGTAGCGGACGACGGCGGCTCGACCGGGCGCTTGCGGGACGCCTACGGCTTCCTTCCGCACGGTGACGCGCGTCAGGCATTGGTAGCGCTTTCGAAGGAAGGAACGATGCTTCGAGACGTGTTCGCGTACCGATTCGCAAAGGGCGACGTAAAAGGGCACAACCTGGGAAATCTGCTGCTGACCGCTCTTACCGATCGCTTGGGCTCCGACGGCGCCGCCATCCGCGCCGCCTCGGAGATACTGAACGTCCGCGGGTATGTCGTGCCTGTTTCCGAGTTTCCCGGCACTTTGATTGCGACGCTTGAGAACGGAGACAGAGTTGTGGGCCAGCACGCGATAAACGCGCGGCCGCCCGGCGGCTCGCCAATACGCGATATTTCGATACAAGAGAATATTTCGCTCGCGGACGAAGCGAACCTTGCTATAGAATCCGCCAACCTCATTATTCTGGGACCGGGAGATCTCTATACGTCGACTTTGGCCAACTTCGCGGTGCCCGGCCTCAAAGAGGCGGTCGCAAAAGCTGGAGGAAATATCCTTTACTTCGTCAATCTCTTTTCGACTGCGGCTGAGACTGCCGGATACAGCGCGCGAAAACATGTCGAAACGATAGAGAAATATACCGGCAGGAAGCCCGATTATGTGGTCGTGCATACGGGAGCGCTTCCTGCCGATGTACTTGCGTACTATGCCGGCAAGCAGGCGTTTCCAGTCACGGACGATCTGGGCGACGATCCGTCGGTCATACGCGGCTCGTTTGCAGAGACGGTTTTCCTTCCCAAAATAGAAGGCGACGAAATAGAACGAAGCCTCATCCGCCACGATCCAGCGAAGGTGCGGGAGATAGTGCGCAAACTTCTATGACATATTTCCTCGATTTCGACAGAACGCTTTTCGATACGTCGGCGTTTATTGCGTATCTGATGAAACGCGACGGCAGGGAAGAGCTGAGAGCACTTTCCGAGACCGACCGGGCGAAAGCGCTTAATGCCGCGGCCGCGGCAGGGACGCTTTCTTTCGCGCCGGGGGAACTGGCTCAATTCATGTATCCGGACGCGGAAGCGTTCCTTGATATGCATGCGCGCGAATCCGCAATAGTAACGTGGGGCAATCGCGCGCTCCAGGAGGCAAAACTCGAGAATGTGTTTTCCGAAAGGAAAGATCTTCGCAGGGTCTACACCGATGAACGCAAGGGAGCGCTCATAGCGCAGCTCTCTAAAGAATATGAAAAGCCCTGGATTTTTATCGACGACAAGATCATAGAATTGGACTCCGTTGCTGGAGCGCTTCCGGAAGCGACGTTATATGAGATGCGGCGCGACGGCAAACCAGCGTCAGGCGCGTACCCGGTATTGCGTTCATTTTCGGAACTTTCATGAAAAAAATACGGCTTTTGATCGTGACGCAGAAAGTAGATGAGAATGATCCAGTCCTTGGATTTGTCTGCCGATGGATACAAGAATTCGCAAAGCATTTTGAGACCATAACCGTGATCGGCTTTTATGTTGGTGAATATCACTTGCCGAAGAATGTTTCGGTGTATTCAGCTGGAAAAGAAAAGGGATATCCAAAATGGAAGAGGGGGCTTACCTATGTTTCTCTTCTTGTTTCTTTGCAAAAGCACTATACGCACGTATACGCGCACATGAGCCCTGAATTCGTGCTCGTTGGCGGTCCGTTGTGGAAACTTTGGGGCAAATATATAACGCTTTGGTACAACCACACCGCAGGAGACTGGCGGCTTACAGGCGCTGCGTGGTTCTCAAAAAAGCTTTTCCATACGTCGCCCTACGCGGCCTCTGCCCGTTTTCCGCAGGCGGTCCGCATGCCAGCAGGCATTGATACCCAAGTATTTAAGCCGCAGGACGTGCCGAAAAAACAAAACGAAGTGTATTTCCAGGGCCGTGTCGCGCCTGCAAAGCGAGTATGGGAAATAGCGGAAGCAGTGAGGCGCCTCCGTATGCGGGGTACGTTAGCCACATTGACCGTCGTCGGCCCGGAAGAACCAACGTATGCGGAAAAAATGAAAACAGAGTTCGGAAACATGATAGACGAGCGCGCACTTCTTTTTATTGGCCCCAAAAAGTCAACTGACACTCCCGTGCTCTATAGCGCTGCAAAAGTTTCCGTGAATCTTACAGCGGCAGGTAATTATGATAAGACAGTGCTTGAATCAATGGCCTGCGGAACTCCTGCCATAGTTTCTTCGCCCGCTTTCGCGGATCTCGTACCGGCCGAATGGATCATCGCAGAAAATAATATCGATGCGGTATCAAGCGCGATAAAGAAAATCGTTTCTATGCCAACAGAGATCTATAAGGCGCTCGGAAAAGAGTTGCGGGAAGAAGTTATCGCAAAGCATGAGATACAAGTGCTTGCGGAAACACTCTTTAAAAACATACAAAATCTTTAATAGTTTGTGAAAAACATGCTCGTGTCCCATCTGCCGGCTCATCGATTTCGCGCTGAAAAAATTCGTGCAATTGCCGCTACCGGTGGAAGAATCTTAGATGTAGGGGGAGGGGCGCGATTTACAAAATGGCTTAAGGAGTACGAGCGTGATTTCGCAAATACGCGTTACGAGACGCTCGACATGGACAGAACGACTAATCCCGATATTGTGGGAGATATTCACGAAATTCCCCTTGCTGATGCTTCGATTGACGCGATGATTTGCTCGTCTGTTCTAGAGCATGTGACAGATCCAAAAAAGGCTGTATCTGAGATGCGCCGAGTGCTGAAACCGAACGGCTCTCTCTTCGTATATGTTCCTTCCATATATCCCTATCACGTCCGCAAAGACGTTTACGGCGATTACTGGAGGTTTTTTGATGACACCCTTGAATTGCTTTTTTCAGACTGGAGTTCAATGGAGCTTTGCAAGGTCGGAGGAATTTTTACCGCACTCTCTTTTTTTGTTCCATTTCAGCATCGGCTTCAATTTTTCTTGCGTCCGTTCTCAAAAGGATTAGATTCCTTTACTGGTTCTCTAGCACGGACGACAACATCAGGTTATATGGCGTATGTACGACGTTAGCAGTAAAAGATTGCAGCATCTTGTGCTCGCCGATACACTAGACTCATAAATACGGTATGAAAATATTAGGCATCAACCAAGTCACCGGGTTGCTTTCCGGTATGCACGATTCTTCCGCGGCACTCATAATAGACGGAAAGATCATTGCGACCGTTGAAGAGGAACGCCTGAACCGTCAGCGACATCACAAAGGAACACCACACCGGGCGATTGCCTATTGCCTTAAAGAGGCGGGAATTTCTCTTAAAGACCTCGACGCCATAGCTGTTTCTTATAATCCTTACGCTTTTCTTACCAGAGGATTCTTTTTTCTCTCGCTCTGGGACATGATCGCCTATATTGCGAATATTTTTGTTTTCGAGCGGGCGGTGCGGCGACTTGCAAAGCCATCCGGGGCAAAGATCTTATATGTAGATCATCACCTCGCGCATGGAGCGAGCGCCTATCGTTGTGCGCCGTTTAGAGATGCGAATGTGATCACGCTTGATGGGGCAGGTGAGACAGAATGCGGCGCTCTCTTTGAGGGACGGGACGGCTCTCTTCGCCGCATCGCAACCATACCGTTCGCGTTCCGGACGGACGCACGGCCGTGGCGTTCCATCGGCAAGACCTATACGCAAGTCACCACATTTTTAAAACTAGGCTCTAATGCAGAAGGAAAAACCATGGGACTTGCTTCATACGGCAAGCCCCGCTTCGATTTTTCCCGGATCTTGAACGTGAAGAGTTGGAGCGATTGGTTCATTGATCGCCGGAACGTGTCGCGCCTCTACGGTGCACACGAACGGGCCAATGAAACTGCTCCGATCACTGATGAGCACAAAGATATCGCGGCGAGTCTACAAGCGGCGCTTGAGGAAGCGTTCGTGAACCTTGGACGAGATGCATACCAAAAGACCGGTCTTCGGAATTTCGCCCTTGCGGGTGGGGTTGCGCTCAATTGCAATGGGAATTCCCGCCTCTTAGCTGAAGAATTTTGCGATGCGATATTCATTCAACCTGCGGCAAACGACGGAGGGGCCTCACTAGGAGCGGCGTTAGAAGCGATGCACCGGCTGGGGGACGCTGACTTCGTTGAATTTCCAAATGCATACTGGGGACCATCAGACAGCGATGCTTCCATAGAAGCGCTTTTAAAGGCCGCTAAAGTTCCGTACAGGCGTTCGGACGCCGTCGCAAAAGACACGGCAGCCTTCATTCGCGACGGCAAAATAGTCGGGTGGTTCCAAGGACGAAGCGAGATAGGGCCTCGCGCACTCGGTAATCGCTCTATTCTGGCAAATCCGCAAATAGCGGGAATGAATAATCGGATTAATGAGGACGTAAAGCATCGTGAAGTATGGAGGCCGTTCGCTCCATCACTTACCGTAGAGGCCGCAGCTCAATATTTTGAAGGCGCGGAAAAGGCAAAGGAAAGTCCCTATATGCTGCATACCTTTTATGTACGAGAAAAATACAGGACGTCATTTCCCGCGATCACTCATATTGACGGTTCGGCCCGCATTCAAACAGTATCCAAGGCCCAGAATCCGATCTTTTATGAACTTTTATCTGAAGTGCAAAAGGCAACCGGACATCCCATGGTTCTTAATACTTCCTTTAATGACAAAGGGGAGCCGATAGTTTGTTCCGCATTCGATGCGCTCCGCTGTTTTTATTCAACAGGGATCGATGTCTTGGTACTCGGAAACTATATCCTCGAGAAAACGCATGGGTAGATCTCGTACTCGCCCGACTAAGGTCGTGTACCTTTCGACTTTTGAATATCCTTCAATGCACGCCCATCCGCTCCATGCGCTCTTTATGGCTCGCGCTTTTACTGCGCTCCTTGGAACGCAATTTCTTTTTGTCGTAGGAAAAGAGGATACGAATATCCTCAGCGGTGTTCCGGTAACTGCTCCTTTTGGCAGGCTTCACAGCGTTATTAAATTCTTACATTTACGTTCTCTCTTTTACGTACTTTGGTTCGCGATGTACTCCGCGTTTCGCTCGGCAAACATTATCTTATTTACCAACGATCTTTCTTTGGCAGCCTACGCAAGTTTAGTAAAGCCTTTCTTTTCATTCCGTGTCCTTTTAGAGGTGCATGGAAAAGCTAGCGGCTGGGTGACGGCGCGGGCAGTACAAGGGGCAGACCGAGTTATTTTTGTCACCCAGGAGCTTCAAAACGAGTTCAAAAAAGAAGCGTATGTCATGAAAGACAGCCTGGTATTAGGGAACGCCGTTGACGCGGCGCTATTTTCGAACGCATCCGGTACAAACCTGCGTGAAAGATTAACGCTCAATGGGATGTTCGTTATTGCC
>JAFAQP010000072.1 GCA_019246385.1 Patescibacteria group bacterium
CGTAACGGGGACACTCTCTCGCCCCGCATAATGGTGGTCAGTCGCGGAGAGAATGTGCGGTTCCTGAATGTTTCATCACTCTCGATGCGTATTGAGGCAGATCGGACCGCTTCAACGACCGTTCCGGCCACTTACCAGGAAGCGCAAAGTGTAGGCAGAAATGGCGCGTACGAACTCTCGTTTGAAAACCCGGGCGTATGGGTCGTCTACAATCTGAATGACAGAATCTCTCCCACTACGGCCGTAGTATATGTAAAATAATCTTCATGAACTTTTCAGGGAAACAACCATAGACTCACTGTAGTAACTTTATCAAAATCTAAAACACAATGCGGGTATTAATTATCGAAGATGAAGAGAAATTGGCAGAAGCGCTGACCCAGGGCCTTACGCAGAAGGGATATGCCGTTGATACGCTCTCTGACGGAGAAAAGGGCTATACGCGCATACTGCTCCATCGGGGTGATTACGACCTCGTGATTCTCGATCTCATGCTTCCGGGCATGAACGGATATGACATCTGCACCGGAGTTCGCAAGGAAGGGATCACGGTTCCCATACTGATACTCACGGCGCGCAACGAAAACGAGACGAAGGTGAAATTGCTCCTTTCGGGGGCGGACGATTACCTCGTCAAACCGTTTTCATTCGACGAATTGACCGCGCGTATGCACGCCCTTCTTCGCCGACCTGCCCAGGCGCTTCCTGAAGTTCTCACGGTCGGCGATATTACGCTGAACCCTGCCGAACGTACCGTATATCGGAACGGCAATCCTATCCCGCTTACACTGAAGGAATTCGGCATGCTCGAATACTTCATGCGCCGCCCGAACCAGGTCGTGAATCGCGAGGATATCCTTTCGCACCTGTGGGATTTCAATTACGCATCTTTCAGCAACGTAGTGGATGTTCATGTCAAAAACCTCCGCAATAAACTTGGTAAGGACGGCGGCGATAACATATTGGAAACGGTGCGTGGTATTGGTTACCGCCTTCGCGACTAGATATCGCGAGGATCCGTTCCTGAGGACCGAAGCGGCCATAGTCTTTCTCCAGATAACCTTTGCTCTCATCCTTCTCGGTGTCGTGTGGGCGGGCTTTAATTCCGTACACCAGGACGTGACGAATGCGCTTATTGCGCATCTCATTGACGCGGCCCAAAAAGGAAAAACTGCACTGGGAAGCGGCGCTGCTGCCGATATTCTGCATAACGTTCAAGAGGTTCAGGCAAAAAGCCTCGTTGCTATCGTAACCTCCATCATTCTCACGACGGCGCTTTTCGGTTATGCGCTTGCGCGTCTGGCCCTTATTCCGACCCGGAACGCCCTCAATTCTCAAAAACAATTCATCGGCAATATTGCCCACGAGCTTCGTACGCCGCTTTCGATCATAAAAACAAACGCTGAGGTGACGCTTTTTGACCAGACGCTCGATCCTTCCGTACGGAAGGTCATGGAGAGCAATATCGAAGAACTGGACCGCATATCTCAGATCATCAACAACCTGCTTTCGCTTTCCGCATTCGTACGGCCTGAACGGATCGAATTTACGAACGTCGATATGGGAAGCGTCATTCACGCCGTTATTAGCGACGTGTCGCCTCTTATAAAGCAGAAGAACCAGACGCTGAGCATAAAAAAGGGAGATTTCGCTGTCGTATGGGGAAACCGCAGCGCTTTGGAGCAGATCGCCATGAATCTCCTTAAGAACTCCATAAACTATACAAATCCTGGCGGAGAGATACAGGTCAGCGTGCAACCGGATTATGTGGGATCGATCCTGCTTACCATACGAGACACAGGGCTCGGTATCGCCCGAAAGGATCTTTTCCGCGTATTCGAACCGTTCTATCGGGCGGAAGAATCGCGTTCCCGCCAGCGGGGATTTTCCGGGCTTGGCTTGGCGATAGTTTCAGAACTAGTAAAGCTGCACCGGGGAAAGATAACCATACAAAGTGCGGTCGGCCGAGGCACGACTGTCGTAGTGACCCTGCCATGCGGAAAAACCGACGAAGACATGCCCAAAAAACATAGAAACACGACAAAGGAAGAATCCGGTGAGATAGCGATAGATTTTTCAACCTCAAGAAGATAAATGCGCGTAATAGAGCGTATGCTTCCCGCGTCATCCTGTATGCGACTTCATATGCGATTCACATAGAAGCCGCTACAGTGAAGAGGCGTTCGGCAAGTTAGCGGGATACCGCTTTGTCCGCGCAGAGATATCTTACCCATATAATATTCATATGGCACAAACTTATCCGTATCCGAGCTATTTTGCTCCGACCCGTAAAGACTTCATGCACCCGATTGCATTCGGGCAAACGCAGACGTTCAAAGGTTCGTTCATCTGGCCTGAATTCGATCTCGAAGAAGAAGCGCGGACCAATCTCGAAAATGACATACTCCTTGCGAAGCTGAACGCGCGCCTCGCGACACTTAAAAAAACGGTTGCGGTTGGCGAAGAAGATTAGGCGAGACTCGCTATCCTTCCATTGAGGTCTTCGGCGGCCGTCCGGGCCGCCTTTGTATAATCATCCTCTGTGGACGCGTAAATAATGCTTCGCGCCGCGGCTATGATGAGTCCGAATCCTTGACTCGCCTTGCCGTTTTCGACGGTTTTTTGCAGATCTCCACCCTGCGCACCCACTCCGGGAACGAGGATATTCATTTCTCCGACGATGTTCCTGACTGCCGCGAGCTCTGAAGGATAGGTCGCGCCGACGACGAGGCAGCAATTTCCGCGTGCGTTCCAGCTGTGGGCCACTTGTTCTGCGACGCGTTGATACAAAGGAACTCCGTGTGCCTCTATATCCTGAAATTCGCCTGCGCCGGGGTTTGAAGTTCGCGCTAACACGATTACTCCTTTATCTGGGCGCTCAAGAAAAGGGCGAAGCGCTTCCTCTCCCATATACGGATGCACGGTAAGCGCATCCATTGTTAGCTCGTCGAATATCGCGCGGGCATAGAGCTCGTTTGTGGAATCGATATCGGCGCGCTTTGCGTCAAGAATGACGGGAATTTCAGGATACCGATCGTGAATATAGGCGCTGGTTTCCCTGAGAACGCGCCACCCTAGGTCTCCCTCCGCTTCGTAGAAGGCGCTGTTTGGCTTGAAGGCGGAAGCATAGGAAGCGGTAGCCTCTACCATTGCTTTGTTGAAAGCGAAAAGCGTTTCTTCGCGGGAGACGTTTTCCCGCCGAAGCGCTTCGGGAATTTTTTCATACACGGGATCGAGTCCTACGCAGATAAAACTCCCCTGTTCCAGGCGTTTTTCTATTTTGTGCACGAAATCCATCGCTAAATACTATACCCTACCGTCGTCCGTTTGACGTTTGTCAAAAGCCTTGCTGGAACGTGTACCATCCCCACCTTTTTCAGACAGTATTATTGCCTAATTTCCTGCTAATTATATTAATTAAGATAGTATTTATTACAAAAGACACATGAATAATAATAATTTAAGAAATTTTTGGGAAGTTTCATACGAAGAACTCGAAAAGCTGAACCTTGCGGCGAAGGCCGAATCTGAAACAGCCCCGGAAAAGATGGAGGCGAAATACAAAGAATGGCTCGCGAAGGAAAAACGTATCAAAGCAGTTACCATCTGCTTTACGGACATCGAAAGTCGCCTGCATATGCTCGATTATGATAAGAAATTCTTCCTCGATTCTCTTTCCAATCTCACGTTCGACGGCTCGTCGGTTCGCGGATTCACCGCTCAACACGAATCCGACCTGCGACTTGAAGTCGATTGGACAAGCATCAGATTCGTTCCGTCCGACATTTTCGGCCCCGGAAAAGTCATCCTTTTCGCTTCTGTCATGAATCGTGACCGCACCCCTTACATATCCGACTTTCGCGGTAGGCTCAAGGCATATGCGGCAGACATAAAGAAAAAACACGGATATACCGCGTACGCAGCGCCCGAAATAGAGGGCTTCGTATTCGAAGGACGCGATGCGGAACAGAATTATTCCGAAGAAGCGGGCTTTACGCTCGTGTCCATGGGCGGATACTTTCATTCCCTGCCCTTAAGTACGCTCCGCACGTTCATCGACGCTTCGGCGGAAGCGCAACGCGCTATGGGATTCAAAAACGAAAAAGATCATCCGGAAGTCGCTCCCTCCCAATTCGAGATGAATTTTTCGTATGCGGAGGTCATTCGGGCCGCTGATAATACGCAGTTATATAAGTTCCTCTGCCGGCAGATTGCTCACACAATGGGATTAACGGCTTCCTTCCTTCCGAAGCCGGTCATGGGCATAAACGGATCGGGAATGCACACTAATTTTTCGCTTGCCAAGGCGGGAAAGAATATCTTCTACGACGGGAAAGGCCGAGAAGGCCTCTCTAAGACCGCATGGGAGGTCATTTTGCGCCTTCTGAATCATGCCCCTGAAATATGCCTCATCCTTAATTCCTCGGTTAATGCGTACCGGCGGCTCGATCCTCATTTCGAGGCTCCAAATCAGATCAAAGTGTCCGCAATAGACCGCGGATCGATGATACGCATCCCCGTGGGAAACCAGAGAACGGCGCGTATAGAAGTGCGTTCTGTCGCTCCAGACGCTAATCCGTACCTCGTTCTCTATACCATTCTGCGAACGGGGCTTGAGGGAGAAGCGCTGAAAAAAGACGAAAGTAAGCGGGACCGGCTGCGCTACCTTCCCGACAACATTTATGACGCCATCGCGCTTTCCAAGGGGAGCAAATTCTTGGCGCGCATCCTCGGAGAAGAAAGCAAAGAGAAATTCATACTCCACAAGCAGGCAAGCGCCGATCGTTCTCCGAAAGCGCTGGGAACGACCGTAAAACGTTCCGAAGTCATTTATCACCATGAGGTCTACAACCAATATTTATGGAACAAATTTTAGAGAAAAAAGACCGGAATGTATTTTTTTTCATCCATCTCGCAGGATGGCTTCTCCTTGGGTGCATCGTCGGATTATGGGCTTCGCGGTTCGCAGGAGCATCCGCAGGAACCTATGACCCGACAGCGATAAGCAGCGGGGATACGGCATGGATGCTCGCCTCCTCCGCTCTCGTCATGATCATGACGCCGGCCGTGGGATTCTTCTACGGTGGCATGGTCTCCGCAAAAAACGTTGTATCGGTCATCAAACAGAGCATGATCATACTCGCGCTCGTATCCATCCAGTGGGTGGTCGTCGGTTATTCTCTTTCATTCGGGCCGGACATGAAAGGCGTGATCGGCGATCTCTCGCATTTCGGACTTCGCGGCGTAGGCTTCGCTCCCGATCCCACGTATGCGTCAACCATTCCCGCCCTGGTATTCATGATCTTTCAGGCAATGTTCGCTGTCATCACGCCGGCGCTCATTATCGGCGCTTTCGTCCAGCGGATTAAGTTTTCGACTCTCGTCGTCTTTACCCTGTTATGGGCGACTTTAGTGTACGACCCTATTGCCCACTGGGTATGGTCTCCGAACGGCTGGCTCCACGCGCTTGGCGCTTTAGATTTTGCCGGGGGAACGGTGGTGCATATGAGCGCGGGCTTTTCGGCTCTCGCGGCCGCGCTTTTAGTCGGCAAGCGCATCGATACGAAACATGTGGGAGGAACAGCGAATAATATTCCTTTTGTCATCCTTGGCGCTGCGTTGCTTTGGTTCGGCTGGTTCGGATTCAATGCGGGATCGGCATTGACCGCCGGCCCTTTAGCGGCCAGCGCCTTCGTGGTCACGAATATCGCGGCGGCGGCTTCAGCATTGACGTGGGTCGCTCTTTCTTGGGCTGAAACAAAAAAACCCTCGGCCATGGCAGCGGCTATAGGCGCGGTCTGCGGCCTTGTAGCTATTACGCCCGCTTCAGGGTTCGTCGGGCCCGTAGCATCAATCGCTATCGGCATCCTTGGAGGCGGAATCACGTATCTTGCGGTCTATATACGCGGAAGAGCCATTAAGATCGACGATACGCTCGACGTATGGGCAGGTCACGGAATTGGCGGCTTGGCGGGCGCCGTACTGACTGGGGTATTTGCCGAGAAAGCGATAAATGCCGGAGGCGCGAATGGCTTTTTGTTCGGGAATCCTCATCAGCTCGTAGTACAGATCGTCGCGGTCGCAGCCGTGGGCGTATATTCTTTCGGCGCCACATGGCTCATATTAAAGGCTTTGACATGGGTCCGCCTTCCTCTCAGGGTTTCCGCATCGGCAGAAACAGAAGGACTAGACACTGCGGTCCATGGCGAGCCCGCATACCGCTTTTAAGCGGTATGCGGCATGGTACACTATGATTGATTAGAAGCCTTTAATCTTTATATATGGATGACGTCGTAGGATATTGCGTTAAATGCAAAACAAAGCGGGATATGAAAGATGCGAACGAAGTGGAGATGAAAGGCGGCCGCCGCGCGATGAAGGGTACCTGTTCAGTATGCGGAACAGGCATGTATAAGATTCTCGGTAATAAAAAATAGCAATCCTCCAAAAAACCGCCCTCATCAGGCGGTTTTTGTTGAAGAGAATTCTTCCTAATTTAGTGGGTCGTTCCTCCCGTAGTTCCTCCTGATGTTCCTCCGGACGTTCCGCCGGTTACGCTGCCTGACCCGCTACCGGAAACGCTGCCTCCCGCCGAACCGGATGTGCCGGGAGCCGCAGAAGAGCCTGAGCCTGACGGAGCCGGCAGGCTGACATTAATGTTGGTCCCGGGGGCCGCCGGAGCAGGAGCCCCAAACGCGCCGCGCTGGTAGAGGAGTATGCCGCCGATGATAAGAGCGAGGATGACGACAACCGCGACGATCCATCCTGCAGCACTGCCGCTATCGTCTCCATTCTTGTCAGGCGAGTTAGTGATGATTGTGTCTGCCATAGTGTTTATTTATATAGTAAAGGTTAAAACGGATAAAAAATACTTTATCAAGCATACCCGGCCGAGATGAAAAGGCGGTGAATGATCAATGGGAACTTGAGCTTCTAAAACGCTCGCTGACTTCTATGCCTAAAAGAAGACAGAACCCGCCGAGGATATATCCGCCGAGAACATCGCTAGGAAAGTGAACCCCAAGATACAAACGGCTCGCTCCCACGAGAAGAATGACAACTACCATGACAAGCCGGATATACGCTGCCTTTGCCGGGTATCGCTGCGAAAGAAAGTATCCGAGATAGCCGTAGAATGCCATGGCTGCCGT
>JAFAQP010000033.1 GCA_019246385.1 Patescibacteria group bacterium
AATCCTCTTGCTCGCTCTTTTTCAGAAATCCGACAACGGCATAGGTAACGGGAGTGAAAAGGATTTCGACTCCGGTTTTAAATAGGTAATTCGATATTGCCAGCGTCACGAGAAGAGGAATGGCATATATACCTGCAAAAGCGATGGTAATAAAAAGCGCGCTGTCCAGAAGCTCACCCACGATAGTTGAGCCGATAGTGCGGGTCCAGAGGAATTTGCCTTTGGTCCATATTTTCATTTTTGCGAGGATGTAGGAATTTGAGAACTCTCCGCAGAAATAGGCGACGAGGCTCGCAAGGACGATACGCGGCGTGAGGCCCAAAATCGCGTCATATGCTGATTGGTTATCCCAACCCGGCGCGGCGGGCAGCTTTCCGACGATGATGAGGATGAGCGACATCATGAGCGCAGAAAAAAAACCTAACCAGATGACGCGTCTCGAGCGTTTATACCCGTATACTTCCGTCAAGATGTCATCGAAGATGTAACTTAATGGAAAAAGAAGCGTGCCGCCGTCGAACGTGAACCAGCCGAAGTCCACGAGTTTTGCCGAAGCGATATTTGAAATGAGAAGGACCGCAACGAAAAAGACGCTTATCGCGGTCAGATGCTTGTAGCCCTTTTCCATGGTTATGCAAGAAACGGTTTTATGACCGCAGTATAGCGTTCGGTAAGGCCGCCGAGGCGGAAGATGAACACCTCTTCGGCTCCCACTTCTTTCGCCCAGGAAAGATCTTTTCCTAGCTGTTCCGGCGGCAAAATGGGTTCGTTTTTCCAGATGCCCTGGGCAATGGTACCCAATGCTGGCATCGTCATTTCGGGATCTTTATTGATGAGTGCCGCTTCGAAGCGCATTATGCTATTCCACATTCTTTTCCTGATCGCTGTCCATCCGAGACTCGTGTAGACCATGGGTATCCGTACATGGTTTCCCGAAAAAGGAAATGTTATGCCCACCGCAAGCTCCAAGAAAAGAAAAAAATCCGCGGTGACCGGATGTTCTGCCGTATAGATGTGTATATTAAGCTCAGACGCATGCTCTATAAATCGCCATATCAACTTTTTATTTCCGGACACGTGCGGCAAATTGCCAAACCACGCACGAAGATCGCGCGGCAGCTCCAAATCGAGAAGTAGGGGAAGAGGTTGCGTATGCGACGTACCAGCTTCTGCAAAGAGTCCTTTGAGACGTTTCGAATCGGTGAATCCTGATATCCAATAGGCACCCCGAATTAAGGGCCACCACCCGAAAACTATATGAGGATAGGGTTTTCCATATGTCTTCCGAATATTCTCAAACTCCGCAAAAGAGTGAGCCGCAACAAATAACGTCGAAGGCCAATCGACCAAATCGAGCTTCCGCATGTTTTCCGCAGTCGGAAATTCCTCGAAAAAATTTACTCGCATAGAGGGGGTATGCACATGATATATCTAAAGATATAGACCGAGACGGTTAAGCGCATATGGGTACAAAATTATTTTTTTGGTTTGTAGGCACAATCGCGGTATCGTGCGGCTTTCTCTTTGTGTATCCGATCACAAGTCCCACGGTAGGAGGTTTTCATCTTCATCACTGGATGTACGGCGCAGCCATTACCATGTTGGCGTGGCGTATGCGTTCTCTGGCTACCTTCGGCATAGGACTCGGCTTATTCGTCGATGAAATTACGTTCATCATTCGTACCTGCCTCGGCAAAAGCTCGCTTCCATATTACTCCTGGCAAGCACTTGTCGGTATTGTGGTATGCGCCGCGATTGTTTTCGTACTAAAAGACGCATTGGCGGCTCAATTTTTTAATACTGCCAATAGACATACAGTACCAAAAGCGCGGGATCTGTGACCCTACCGGGAATCGAACCCGGGTTTGCTCCTTGAAAGAGAGCTGTCCTAACCGTTAGACGATAGGGCCGCGTTCAAAAATATAGCATTTCAAACAAAAAATGCTAGAATCCTCAAGTTCTTAAGGATTATTGGAGAGGTGGCTGAGCGGTCGAAGGCACCACACTCGAAATGTGGCGTACGGGAAACTGTACCGTGGGTTCGAATCCCACCCTCTCCGCACGAACGTGAGACGGTGTTTTGCGACCGTTTCGCCTTGTAAAAGAAGGATTTAGGAACCCGGAATGGATTCGAACTTTTGTTCGAGTCGTCTAATTTATGTGCCTTCCTGCCAGCTTTCAAGATATCTTTTCTGCTCGGGGGTAAGCGTATCGATTGAGACTCTCATTGAAGCAAGTTTCAGATCCGCAACGCGATTCTCGATCTCAGGATCTATTTCGTAGACCTTTGGCTCCAGTTTTCCTTTTTGGGCGACGACCCATGCGCTTGCGAGAGCCTGCGTGGCGAAACTCATATCCATGACGGAAGCGGGGTGGCCTTCCGCAGCGGCCAAATTGACGAGCCGTCCTTCGCCGATAACATACAACCTTTTGCCGCGAACTAGATATTCGTCGACGTTTTTACGGACATCCTTTGTTACCTTTTCTGCCGTTTTCTCAAGCGCCTTCAGATTTATTTCTACATCGAAATGTCCCGAGTTGCAGAGTATCGCGCCGTCTTTCATAAGAGGAAAATGCTCTGCATCTACGACATTGATATCGCCGGTTAAGGTACAGAATATGTCGCCAACTTTCGCCGCTTCTTTCATCGGCATTACCGCAAAGCCGTCCATGACCGCTTCAAGCGCCTTTATGGGATCGATTTCCGTCACCACGACCGAGGCTCCCATGCCGCGGGCCCGCATCGCGAATCCTTTTCCGCACCATCCGTATCCCGCGACCACTACCGTCTTTCCGGCGATAAGCGCGTCCGTAGCGCGGACTATACCGTCGAGCGTCGATTGTCCGGTGCCGTAGCGGTTGTCGAAGAGATTCTTCGTTTTCGCGTCGTTCACGGCAACGATTGGAATTTTTAATGCACCGTCCTTTGCCATGGCACGCAGGCGGATGACGCCGGTCGTCGTTTCTTCCATGCTTCCTAGTATCCGTTTTGCCGCGTCGGGAAACTCATTGTGTATCGTCGAGATAAGGTCTGCGCCGTCGTCCATAGTGATGACGGGCTCGTGGAGTACGGCGGTTTTGATGTGAGAGAAGAAAGTGCCCCGATCCTCGCCGCGTTTCGCGTACACCGATATGCCGAAATCGTTAACCAAGCTTGCCGCTACGTCGTCCTGCGTCGAGAGGGGATTCGAGGCAACTAAAAGCACGTCTGCGCCGCCTGCTTTCAAGGTCCGCATAAGGTTCGCAGTTTCGGCCGTTACGTGGAGGCATGCCGAAAATCTCATTCCCGCAAAGGGCCTATCTTTTTCGAATTCGGCACGCACATGGCGCAATACCGGCATATCACGCTCGGCCCATTCGATGCGTTTTTTTCCTTCGGAGGCAAGGGCTATATCGGTAATATCATAATTCATACAGAGAGAGGCTCATTAAAGTTTTCCTCGTAGCGTTTCGCAAACTCTTCTTGGGTAAACGAGTGCGTCTGTGTGCCTGCCGTTTCGACAGTATAGCAAGCAGCCAAAGAGCCCATTTTGCCTGCTGTTTCGAGAGAGCTCCCGCGTATCATGCCGGCAGAGAAACCGGCGCGGTAAGCATCTCCCGCGCCGGTCGGATCGACGACCCTGGCCGGTTTTGCGGGCGGGATATTGAATTCCATGTCTCTAGTCCTGATGCGAGAGCCTGCTTCGCCCAGGGTCACGATCAGCGTTTCCGCATGGTCAAGAATTTCCAATTCTTTCCAACCAGTTTTTTCAAGAATGAGCGAAAGCTCGTAATCGTTCACGATAAGCGCTTTCGCGGCGCGCATGCCGTCTTCAAGATCCTCTTTTGAAAGAAGTGGCGTCTGCTGTCCCGGGTCGTACATGAAACCATGGGTTTCCCGGGCGAGCTGAGGAAGCGCGCGCATAAGATCGGGGCTTTCAGGGGAGATAAGTACGAAATCATCTTTGGTAAACCGGAGATCGGACACCGGATACGCGGTTTTCATCGCGCCAGGGTAGAAGGCCGCTATCTGGTTGTTTTTCCGGTCGGTGATAATGCTCGCGAAGGCGGTCCGCAGATCCGGCATTTTGCGCACGAGCGACAGATCAATGCCGTGCTCTTCGAGCCATGCTTCGTATGACGCGAAATCGTTTCCCACTGTTCCCAATACCGTTGGCGTATGCCCGAAAAGCGATAGCGTATAGGCGATATTTCCGGCGCAGCCGCCGAACGATTCGCGCAATTCGGGAACGAAAAAACTCACGCTCAAAGCGTGCATCTTTTCTGGGACGATATGATCGGAAAAAATGCCCGGAAAATCCATGATCCGGTCATATGCGAGAGAACCGGCAATAATGAATCGCCCCATGCGTTGGATCAGCGAGTCGCCAGATAGACGAATATGTCCTCGATGGCTTTTACCGCGTCACCGGCGGCGATATTATTCTGGTGGTAGAGGCCGTTCGTGCAGTCGCCCGCCGCCCAGATGCCTTCGCAGGTCGTCATTTGATTCTTCGGATCGACGATGATGCGCTGGTATTGATCCATGTCGACAAGTCCTTTCACGAATCCCGTCGATGCCACGAGGCCGATTTCGACGAAGATGCCAGCTACTGAAAGGTCCGTTTCCGTGCCTCCCGCAGCCGAATAAGCGAGGCCGGTGACGAATTTATCTCCGTATATTTTTTTCGTTTCCGCCTGAGTTATCGCGCGCATCTGCGGATGCGCAAGAACCGCTGCGACGGTCACCGGGTCGGCGGTGAAGGTTTCTCCGCGCTGGAGAAGGGTGACGCTTTTCGTATAGGAAAGAAGCTGTGCCGCGGTCTCGAAGCCCGCATTGCCGCCGCCTATGACCGCTACATCCATGCCGGCAAATAGCGGGCCGTCGCACGAAGCGCAGTAGGTGAGGCCTTTCTGATCGAATTCTTTTGCGCCCGGCACGTCGAGCTTCTTGCGGTCACCGCCAGAGGCCACGAGTACGGTCTTGGCATCGAAGCGTTTTCCGCTCTTTGCCATGAGTACGAAATGCCCTTCAGAAGTGATCTTTTCTATCCGCTCTCCTTTAACGATATCAACCACGTCTCTCGCGTAAGAACGGACATGGCGCTCGAGCATTTTCGCAAGTTCCGGACCGGTTACTTTTTCCGTGCCTATCCAATTCTGCACTTCCGAGGAAACGATGCTCTGGCCGCCGAATGATTCGGTGATAAGGAGCGTTTTCAAAAGCTTGCGAGCTGCATAGACGGCGGCGGCGCATCCGGCCGGTCCTCCTCCGATTATGGCGACATCGTACATAGCGGAAAGTATAAAGAGTGTAGCCGGAATCCGCATAAAAAGAAAGCCGGCAGAAGCCGGTTTTCTTTTTCACATATTAATTGCGTTTCGAACGTCGGAGAAATGCGGGGACTGCGCCCCAATCATCGTCATCATCTGGTGAAAGCGGTTTCGCCGCCGGCTCCTGTTTTTGCAGGACTGGTTCTTCTTCGCGCACGGGCGCCGGAGTATACGTTTTTGCGACCGCTTCTTCCTCTTTCTTGTCTTTTTTTGCTCCGAGCTGGAAAAGCGACGCTCCCTGACGGGCTGCCGTCGCATCATCCGGAAAACCGGTCGCAATAACGGTAACGCGGATCTCTCCTTTTTTCAGCCGTTCATCCTTCGAGGTACCGAAGATGACCTTTGCGTTCTTATCGATGGATTCCGTAACTATCTGCGCTGCTGCCTGTACTTCAAGAAGACCAAGATCTTCGCCTCCGGCTATCGAAAGCAGGACACCTTTTGCGCCGTTGATGGATATGTCGAGAAGCGGGGAGTTTATCGCCAAGCGTGCGGCTTCTTCCGCCCGCTTGTCTCCCGTTGAAAGCCCGACCCCCATGAGCGCCGAACCGGCATCTTCCATGATTGCTTTGATATCAGCGAAGTCGAGGTTGATATTACCGGGAGTGGTTATCAGGTCTGAAACGCCCTCGACGGCCTGGCGCAGGACCTCATCGCACATGGCAAATGCGTTTTTGACCGAGGTCGCGGAATCGACGACCGCGAGCAGGCGATCGTTCGGGATGACGATAAGCGCATCGACTTCTTTTCGAAGTTCGTCGAGCCCCTGTTCGGCAAGGCGCATGCGCTGTTGTCCTTCGAATGAGAACGGCTTGGTCACGACCGCTACAGTCAATGCGCCGCTTTCCTTTGCGATGCGCGCGACAACGGGCGATGCCCCCGTGCAGGTGCCGCCGCCCATGCCTCCGGCGATGAATACCATGTCCGAGCCGCGCAGCGCTTCCTGAATTTCAGCCTGTGTTTCTTCCGCAGCGCGTTTGCCGACGGCCGGGTTCATGCCTGCGCCCAAGCCGCGCGTCAGATTCTTTCCGATGTGTATTTTCGCGCGCGCTGTCGACTGCTGGAGGTCCTGCGCATCGGTGTTTATAACGAGGAAATCGACTCCTTTCACTTTTGAGGTGACCATGTGATTCAAAGCGTTCTTGCCGGAGCCGCCGATGCCGACTACGCGGATGCGGGCCGAAGATTCCATTTCCGAATGAACTTGAGGCATGAATATGTAGGAATTATTAAGTAGTGGGGTCTATCATAGAGAAAAGGAAGCACGCTGGCAATCCATTGACTTTTCTAACCGATATGTTCTTTTTTAAAACCAGTTTTGGGCTTTCCGCCTTACGGGAGGAACTGCTTGAAGAAGCCGCCGACCGACTTGCCGATATCGCGCATCGCTTCTCCCGCAGCCGGCCGCGCATAGGTATCGCCAGTCAGGCCCCAGATGGTGAGGCCGTAGGCGACCGCCCACGACGAGTCTTTTATTTTCGCGTCAGGTGAAAGATTCGTCGCCGCTATTTTCGAGTGGAGCTTGAGCGATGATTCCGCGAGCTCCTTGATGGGACCGATGCCCGAGCCGCCGCCCGAGAGGATTATTCCTGCAGGCAGGAGCTCGTCTTTCCCGATTTTTTTGAGATGCGAGCCGATGAGCTCGAAAATATCGGAAACGCGCGCGGATAATATGTCATCAAGTTTCTTTTTCGAATATTGCGCGTTGGTTAATGCGCCGAGCTTCAACTGTTCGGCCTCTTCCAGGGAAATGCGGAGCCCCAGAGCGATGTCTTTGGTGATGTCCATCGAACCGATCTTGAACACTTTCATCGAGACAGGAATGCCGTTATCGAACACGACGATCGAAACCGTTTCCGCACCAATATTCGCCAGCACGCAGCCGGCTTTTTTCTCCGCATTGGAAAGCGTCACGATGGAGCCGGCAAGCGGCGAAGCCATAGTGTCGGCAACAGCGATCTCCACAGATTCGACCGCGTCGACAAGGTCATGCACATGCTGCTCGAGGCAGATGATAAAAAGGGTCTCGACGGAGAGTTTTGTTCCTTTCATGCCCTGAGGACGGCCCAGAACCTCGCTGCCGTCTATCGAATAGGAGAGAGGGATCGTGTGCAGGATCCGCCTGTTCAGAAGTTTCCCGGCGATGTTTTCCCGGGAAGCGCTTATCGCTTTCTCGACATCTATGTCGGTCACTTCCGCGTCGGCACGCGCTATAACTGCATCGCCTCTGCCGCGCACCTCATCGAGGCCTATGCCGCCGACGGAAAGAAATGCCGTCCTGATGCGTATGCCGGCAAGTTTTTCGGCCTGTGATGCAGCTATACGGATCGAACGCGCGACATCATCCGCATTCACTATGTAGCCATGGCGCAGGCCTTTTGATTCAGCATATCCGGTGCCGATTATTTTAGGGAAAGAAGATGAGCGGTCCGTCGATTCACGGGCAATAACGACGCGCACCTGGTGGGTTCCGACGTCTATGCCAACTGCGATTCGAGGTTGCGCCATTTAGTACAGGCAATCTGCCCGGCGCGTCTTAATCCTGCGGATGCGAGATCCCGAGCGCCCGGCAAAATTTGCGTTCTAACCTGCTCATTGTACGGCCATGGTCCATTCCTTCCAAGTGAAGGAGGCCGTGGATAAAGAGGTATCCCAGGTACCCTGTGAGGCTCATGCCGAAGAGTCGCGATTTCTTTTCCGCTTCTGGCATGCATATGTAGAGCTCACCGAAATTTTTTGAAAGGCCGAAGGAAAGAATGTCAGTTGCGGCGTCTTTTTGCCTATATTTCCTGTTTAGGACGCGTATTGTCCCGGACGGTACGAAGGAAACGGACAATTCGTATTTCTTTCCGAGCACTTTTTCCTTGATGCGGGGAAACGGTATCCCGTAGAGGAGATCGTGCCATTTTTTTTCTGCGGGCGGCACGAGCGTAAAATTCCTGCCGGAACTTTTCTTTGTGGCGCTTTTCTTATGCAACGGAATTAGCGGCGCCCAGCGCGCGGATCTTTCGGTTCGGAAAGGCCGAGCCGCTCCATTTCTTCCTTTTTTTCGAATTTGGCGACCCGACGAAGGGCGGAGTTGCGGCGCTTCGTGCGCGACTCTCCGCGCAAGCGATAACGGCTTCCTTTCACTTTCCGTATGATCCCGGCTCCCAGAACGCGTTTGGAAAAACGGCGCACCAGGCTCATCGAGCTTTCAGAGCCGTGCCGGGCGACCGATACATTCACTGTCATAATTCGCGCATTTAAGCACGACAGAGAAAGGTGCGCAATAAGGGCCTCTATTTGTTATCTATAACGTGGATCGAATTATTCCCTATGAGACCGGGTAACATACCCGACGAGCTTATCAACGGGAATGATGGTCTGTGTCTGTGTCGAAACGGAGCGGACGATAACCGTATTATCCAAAGTCTCTCTCTGTCCGATGATGGCGAGATACCGGGTATTTGAAAGGGACCCGCGTTCGGTCTGCTCCCGCAGATTCTCGGCCATGAGCGCCTGCCCGACGCTTATGCGCGCTCGCCAGAGCGCTTCGAGGACGGAGAAAGCACGCAGCTTGGCTTGCTCTCCCACGTGGACGACGAAGCAGGAGGGCTGTTCTTCGATTGAGTCGCACACGACGCGTCCGCCGATCTCGATCGCGATAGCAACCGCGCTCTCGGGCTTCCCGCGTTCTCGCCTGAAATGGTCGTCATAGCGTCCGCCCGAAGCGATTTCGTGCCGCGACCCGCTTTTGGCCGTTCCCACTATCGAAAAAAGTATTTCCGAATGGATATTCGGTTCCGCCGGAAGACGCCCTTCGAGCGTATACGGAATGCCGACTGATTCGAAAAGAGAAAGCGCCGAGAGCATGGTCCTGCGCGAGTTCTCGGAAAGATAATCTATTGATCGGGGAGCGCGGGCGAGAAGCGGATGGCTTTCCCGTAGGAGCATACGGTACGCCTCATCGGGATTGCGTGCCGCGACCTGCCGCAGTTCCGGGGAAAGAGCGTCGAGATTCTTTCTGAAAAAATTCGTCAGTTCTCGGGTGAATCGCTTTCTCGACTCGGCATCCCCGACGGAAGAGATTCCTACGGAAAGATCGGTATAGCCGGCGATCTCCGCTATCGAGAGCGCAGTCTTTACGATAAGCGCATGGGCTATCGCTTCCTTGGTCGACGTTATGGCGAAGGTGATGACGGTTCCCGAGCCTTTTTGCGCGACGCCCCACGCCTGCGCGGGCATCGGTGCTGCGCCGGCGTTTCCGTGGGGGGATGCAATGGCGCTCATGAGCGCCATTGCCGCTTTCGTCCTGTCACTGATTTCGTTTCCGGCATTCGCCAGCGCTTTTTTTGAAAGCGCGACAGGAGAAGCGGTGAATCCGTAGGCATACGCGATCCTTCCGATATGGGTTCCGAGAGTCTCGTGGCGTCTTCCTCTTTCTAGTGAACGCATAGATACATGATCGATGAATAATTATTGGGGAAGCGATGCGTCTCCCGGGAAGGCGCCGATGCGGTTTACGGGGAAGAGGCGCAGAAGAACGCGGCCCACGATGTCCTGCCGAGGCAACGGACCCCATGAGCGCGAGTCAGAACTTTCGGCGCGGTTATCGCCCATGACGAAATATTGTCCCGAGGTCAGCGTGTAGGTCGCATATTCATTCTTTACGCGGTCGGGGTTGAGGAACGATTCGTCGAGCGTGAATTGGGCCCCCCCGCCAGCGGGATGAATGATGACGTCTTTCCCGCTTATTTCCACCGTTTCTCCGGGAAGGCCGATAATACGCTTTATGAAGAAAACGGAAGGGTCTTTGGGATAGCGCATGACGATGACGTCGCCCCGCTTCGGGCTCTCAAGATGGTAGGTCAGCTGGTCTACGATGAGGTATTCTCCGCTCTGGAAGGTGTCTTCCATCGACGCGCCGTGCACTATGAAGGGCTGCGCGATAAAAACGCGGACAGGGATGACGATAGCGAGAGCGATGAGCGCGAAAGAGATGATTTCCTGGAAACTCCCTTTCCGTTCCGGTTCCATGTGACGCAATTGTACGCCACGCCGACATTGCGCACAAGTGGTTTTTCATTGTTGAATGTTTTGCGGTACGGATTTTTCATGTGTTCGCGATGCAGAGGCCGCTGTGCGAAAAATATTCATGCCCAGGATCTTTTTGTACAGCCATACCGAAGGGAGTACACTCCTTAATATGCGCATTATCATCGGATTGGGAAATCCGGGAGCGGAATACGAAGGAACACGGCATAATACCGGCCGCAGCGCGCTCGAATATTTCAGAAAAACCCGCGATTTTCCCGAATGGCGCTTCGACAAAAGCCTAAATGCCGAGGTTTCGGAGGGAAAAGTAGGAAAAGAAAAGGTAATACTGGCGCGCCCTAACACTTTTATGAATAATTCCGGCCGAAGCGCAGCAAAACTTGTCAAATCGAAGAAAGCCGCGGCGGACCTGCTGGTCGTCTATGACGATCTCGATATGCCCTTCGGCGCGATGCGCTTCTCATACGGCCGATCATCCGGAGGGCATAACGGCGTCGAATCGGTGATTCGCGCCCTGAAGACGAGAGATTTCCCGCGCTTGCGGCTCGGCGTTTCCCCAGCGACGCCTTCGGGAAAACTCAAAAAGCCGGCGGGAGAAAAGAAAGTGCTCGATTTTCTTCTTGGCAGGTTTTCAAAAAGCGAAATCGTTTCTTTGGCAAAAATATTCAAGAAGGCGGGGGAAGCGATGGAGATCGCGATATCGGAAGGCTATCAGGCCGGCATGAACCGGTTCAATTGAAAAACCGGCGAACGCCGGTTTTTCGTGCGGTCACTTCTTGCCGTATGAGAGGGTCATCCGGTGTTCCTTCGGCTCGAAGAGGGTTATTTTGAAAGGATACGTTTTCCCGAGGCCCAGCGTTTCGCGAAGCGCCGCTTCCGATTCGAATTCGGAAACATGTACTAGTCCCGCGACTCCTTCTTCGATTGAGGCCAGGGCGCCGTACTTGTTGTACTTTATGATGACCGCCGAGACTTCATCATCCTTCTTATATTTCTTGCCGGCCGATATCCAGGGGTCTTCCGAAAGCTGCTTCATCGAAAGCGATATTTTTCCGTCTTTGATGTCGATCACTTTCACTTTTACGGCATCTCCGACTTTTGCGAACGCATGCGGATCCTCCACCAATCCCCAGTCTATTTCAGAGATGTGCACCAGCCCTTCGAGACCTTCCTCCACTTTGATGAAAATACCGAAGTCGACGATGCCGGTTACGGTTCCCTCGACGATATCCCCGACCGCATAGCGGTCAACGAGAGACTCGCGCGTGTCTTTTGCATTGCCGCGTTCGGAAAATATCAGCTTGCCCTCGCGGGGATCCGCCGTGATGATCGATACCGACAGATTAGTGCCGATGAATTTCTTAAGCTCATCAAGTATGAGCTGCTTTTCGCCGCCTTCAACGCGCGGATAGTGCTCAGGCTTCAACTGAGAAGCAGGCAAAAATCCCTGAATGCTTTGCCAGGCGATGATGAGTCCTCCCTTGTTCGCATCCTTGACCGGAAGCTCGAATACGGTGCCTGCGGCGATAGCGCGTTCGGCGTCGCTCCATATCATCGCCTGGCGGGCCTCCTTCAGGGAAAGCTCAATGTATCCTTCTTTGTTCTTGGTGCCGACGACCTTCGCCGATACGGTATCTCCCAGGGCGACTTTCCGGAGGACGTCGCGCGCGGAAAGGTATTCGCGGCCGTATATGATGCCTGTTCCAAAGGGTGTGAGGCCGATATATATTTTTCCTGAGCCGATCGCGATCACGGGACCTTCGACCGTATCGCCGGGCGCCGGCGGCGTCAAAGACTCCGCGAGGAGTTTTTCCATCGCGGCATTCTCAACTACAGGTTCTAGTGTTTTTTTTGGCATAGCCAGTGATCGGAGAGGGTATCCGTTCCTCTGCAGGGACGGAGGTCATTCCTCCTCGAAGTGAAACTAAAAAGCCCTCAGGCTTTTATGCGACAAAATGTAGCATGGGGTGATATATACTGTAAAGCCATATGGTCATTCAGCGGGTAGGCGGATACGGATTCAAGATCTCTTCTGGTGAAACCATAGTTTCGCTCAATCCTCCGTCCGCAAAAAG
>JAFAQP010000045.1 GCA_019246385.1 Patescibacteria group bacterium
ATGTTTCCATGTCCTTGGTATGGTCCGTCTTTACCGGATCGCAGACGCGTAGTTCCTCTTCCATCCGGTGTTCGGAAGGAGGGTTCACGATGCGGTATTTCTTCCCTACTGCTGGTTTAGGCATCAGCAGATTATAGCAGCGAAAAAACTAAAATTTTTTCGGTATTTGCCACGGTATCGGATACACTTCGAATTCCGGCAGCAGGTTTCTGTCATACAAGAGTCGCACAGCGACTTCCGCGTGGCACATCGCGCCGGTTAGTGCATTGTGAGGTTTCGGCTCTTCCGGAATTCCCACATAATTCAGTATGGAATCCAAATTCAAGGCGCTTTTATGCTTTTCCGCATCGAATGGAGGGACTTCATGATGGAACACCATGTGCGCGTAGCAGAGCGTGTGCGTGTCTATGGTGCGGTGTGCGAACGGAAACTCGATATGCGCGCGTTCGCAGGCCGCGTAGATATAATCCCTGTCAAAAGAGGGGTTTTGGCCTAAAGTGGTCCAGTCGCGCAGGTCCATTGCCCATGCCAGAAAGCCCTGCAAAAGCTCTTTTTCTGTTTTTTTTGAAGGGTCGGTCGCTTCTTCATGGGTAAAACCATTCACTTGAAGAGCTTCCGGATTTATATGCGCACCATCCCAAATGCGGCATTCGTCATAGAACTGATTGGTGGGGTTGTCGAGATCGATAGCTCCGATTGAAAGGATGGAGTTCTTATATACATGCAGGCCGCTTGCTTCTATATCGAGGGCTATCATTTGCCTATTCTAACGCATTCTCTTGCAATTCCGGGTCATTCTACATACGTCCCTCTCTTCCTGAAACAGGTGGCAGATATGATCTTGGACTTCTTTTGAACGCCGTAGGGCCTGGGCAGCCGAGAGCGCAGCCTTGAATTTTATACGCATTTCAGATAGAGTGTCCTCATACCCCGTATAAACCTATGGCAACCAAAAAAGCCGCCGGCTCGGCGAAAAACCTCACCGATTCCAATCCGCAATATTTGGGCGTAAAGCTTTATGCGGGAGAAAAGGCAAAAAAAGGCAACATCATCATCCGCCAGCGCGGCACGAAATTCATGGCGGGCAAGAATGTGCTCATGGGCAAAGATCATACCCTCTTTGCCGGCACGGACGGCATAGTTTCATTCAAAGAAAAGCGCAAGGTCCGTTATGACGGCTCGACCATACGGAGAAAAGTCGTTGAGGTTCGCAGCTAAAGACCGGACACGAGGACAGTCAATTCTCCCGAGACCCCGTGAAGCGATACTTTTACTCGGTATGGGCCGAGTTTTTTTATGGCTTCGGAAAGCGACAGTGCACCCTCGGTAAGCGAGATGCCAAGCTGATTCCCTATCGCATCCATTATCTGTTTTTCGCGCACCGCCTCAAAAAGTCCGCCGGAAGGATTCGCGCGGGCCTTCACCTCCACCGTTTTCCCATCCAGCTTCGCAACCAGTTCCGCTGCGGAAGCGGCATCAGATGCTTGCCGCTCCTTTTTGCCCGCCTGATCCTTTTCCCACTTTGCTATATTCTGCGGAGTTGCCAAAACACCGAGTTTTTTGGGAATGAGCACGTTCTGCGCATATCCGTCAGCAACGGTTACTAATGCGCCCCGCACGCCAACCTTCTTTACGTCCTCAAGAAGAATCACTTTCATATCATTTGCCGGTAATAAGGAATTGCGCAGCGCGTTCGAGCTGAGGATCATTTCCCGCCTTCGCATCCTGATCGCTTATGGTAACGGGAATATCGGGAGTTATGCCTTCGTGAGAGATCGATATGCCATTTGGCGTCAGCCATCTCGCGACGGTCACTTTAAGGGATGTATCGGGAGTTATATCGAACACCTGCTGTACCGAGCCTTTGCCGAATGATTTTTCTCCGACAAGCGTCGCCTTATGGTAGTCATGGAGCGCTCCGGCGAAGATTTCTGAGGCGGATGCGGATCCTCCGTCGATTAGAATCGCTATTTTCACATTGCCGTCGAAGACATCGTATCCACGGCTCCGCTGCACGTCCGGGGCCTGTTTGCTCCCATAGTCTTCAGTGACGATAGTCTCCCCTATCGGTAAAAACCAGCTCGCCATATCGACTGCCGCGTCAAGATACCCTCCCGGATTGCCGCGAAGATCGATAATGAGCTTGCGCGAGCCGGAATTTGCGAAATCGCGAAGTGCGTTCCTGAAAAGTCCGGGCGCCAGAGAATTGAAGGTATATACATGGATAACGTATACTCCGTCGCTTCGCAGAGAAGTGTCCACGGTCGGTAGATTGATCACTTCGCGCGTCACTTTGACCTCAAAAGGTTTGCCAGCGCCGCGCAACAGATCAAGCGTTACGGTCGTACCACCCTTGCCCCGTATCATATTGACCGCGGTATCGACGGACATGGTGGTCGTATCCTTCCCATCTATTTTCAACAGAATGTCTCCGCTTTTGATGCCGGCGCGATATGCTGGAGTATCTTTGAGGGGAGAAATGACGACGAGTGCGCCGTCTTTGACGCCAATCTCCATCCCGACACCTTCGAAATCTCCCTGCACTTCCGTATCAAAAAGCGTTTTTTCCTGTGGCGGGAAAAAGGTCGTATACGGATCTCCAAAAGAGTCCGCGAGGCCCCCAATGGCTCCCCAGACCTTTTGTTTCGGCGTTGTCGTGGCGCTTGTCGTCGCTGAAACGAAATTTTCGTCAAGAATGGTCCATGCTTTGAATAAAGGAGTAAGATCCGCTCCGTCAGGAGAAGTGAGCGTTGACTGACTTCCGACAGGAATCGCCCAGGGCGGCTTCGGATGGAGAATGCTACCGAGGACAAACCCGACCATGAAAAGAACGATGGACGCCGTAAAAAGAGCGCTGGAAGGATATTTTGGAGTCTCATCCATAGTTTCCCATTATGCCACAATGCCGGCCGTGTCAGACGTGGAGTCTTAAGCTACGCATGCCGAAAAAGCTGTTTTTGCTGGTGTATACTTTTTGAGTGGTAAATCGGTATCAATACCAAGACGTCGCCTGGATAGATTGCGAAAGCCCGACCGAAGAAGAGATCATCGACCTGGCCGATGAGTTCGGCTTGGGCTCTATTCTTTCGCAAGAGCTTATGACGCCCACGCCCAAACCCCGCGTCGACCTGTATCCGGAATTCGCTTATACGGTCCTTCACTTTCCCGCGCTCCGCCAGACTCATGGAGAATATCCCCTTCAGGAAGTCGATATAGTCATGGGAAAAAGTTTTATAATCACCGTACATTACGGGCCGGTTCCCGCGATATATGATTTCGCCCGTTCGTTCGAGGCGGCCATTCTTCTCAGGCGCTCGAAGGGAGCGGCTCTCCATACCGGGCATGTGCTTTTGGAACTTACCGAACGGCTCTACCAGGGAGTCGAGAACGAGCTGGAATCCCTGGAGGATGAAGTGTCCATGATAGAAAAAAAAATATTCTCCGGGCATGAACGCGAGATGGTCATGGCAATATCTTCCGTAAGCCGCGAGCTTCTCAACCAGAAACGCTCTCTGGCAACGCATCACGACATCCTCGAATCGTTCGAGCAGATAGGGATTTCTCTTTTTGGAGAGAATCTCGGAAATTATTTTCGTGCCGTAGCCGCCTTCCACTACCGCGTCTACCATCACGCGCTCGCTCTTTCCGATACGGTAGACGAGCTACATCGTACTAACGATTCCCTTTTAACGACCAGTCAGAACGAGGTCATGAAAACGCTGACCATAATGGCCTTTATAACGCTTCCCCTTACGCTCATTACGGGTCTGTTCGGAATGAACACGCACTATACTCCCGTGCTCGGTGTTCCAAACGACTTTTGGATCATTCTTGCCATTATGGCAATACTTGCAGTAAGTTTTTTCCTGTACTTCAAGCATAAAAAGTGGTTTTAGTGGATATCCCGTGTAAAACGAGACACAACGGCTAAAAATATAGAGGTGAAGGTCCGCACCTCCGAGTATGGCGCCGCGGTACAATGGCACCATGGCTGAAGCCCGCATACCTCCCCAGAATATCGAAGCAGAGCGGGCGCTTTTGGGTTCCATATTATTGAAGCCAGACGGCATCCATGAGGTAACCGACCTCATTTCTGCGGAATCTTTTTACGTCGAGAAGCACCGAGCCATTTTTCGGGCAATGCTCGATCTCACGGCTACCGGCAGCCCGATAGATCTCCTTTCGACGGCCAATCGCCTGAAGGAGCTTTCCGAACTGGAAAAGATAGGAGGCAATTCCTATCTTGCGGAACTGGTCTCCGTCGTTCCCACGTCTTCGAACCTAAAATATTACGCTGAGATAGTCCAGAAAAAGTCGATGATGCGTGCGCTTATCGAGGCGTCATCCGATATCGGAGAATTGGGGTATGACGAATCTCAAGATATCGATGAACTATTGAACAACGCCGAAAAGCGCATCTACGACGTCACGTCGACACCCACCTTGCGCAAATTCGTCGCGATACGCGACACTCTCGGCGAAGCCTGGGAAAGGTTCGACAACCTTCACAAAGGAGAACATGAGATGCGCGGCATCCCTACCGGATTTACGTCGCTCGATAACATGCTCGCTGGTTTTCAGCGTTCGGATCTCATCATACTCGCCGCGCGACCGTCAATGGGAAAAACCGCTCTCGCCTTGGATATAGCGCGACAAACGGCAATAAAGCACGGCACGCCGGTCGGCATCTTCTCTCTCGAGATGAGTTCGCAACAGCTCGTGGACCGTATGCTCGCGGCCGAAGCGCGTGTCGACGCGTGGAAGCTACGCACGGGTAAAATATCGACCGATGATGAGTTCGAGCGCATACGCGACGCCATGGGCCGCCTATCGAAGGCGCCGATCCATATCGATGATGCGCCGGCGACCAATGCGCTCGGAATGCGATCGGCCGCACGCCGGTTGAAACGCGAGAGCGGCATCGGCCTCCTTATCGTCGATTACCTGCAGCTTATGACGCCTACTTCGGCCCGTTCAAGCGATTCAATGGTGCAGCAGGTCACGGAGATTTCCCGAGCGTTGAAGACTCTCGCGCGCGAATTGGACGTGCCGGTTTTGGCGCTCTCTCAGCTTTCCCGTGCCATCGAGCAGCGCCGGGGCCGACCGCGTCTTTCCGATCTGAGGGATTCAGGATCCATCGAACAGGATGCGGACGTGGTGATGTTCATACATAACGAAGACCGGTACAACGACAATAAAGAGGAGCGCAGCAACGTCGCAGAAATATTGGTCGAAAAGCACAGGAATGGCCCCACGGGAAAGATAGAATTGTACTTTGATGCGCAGCGTGCGACCTTCCTGCCGATCGACAAATCGGATTTCGGCATCGTCTCGCCGATCGGTCCTGCAAGCGAGGATTTTTGCTAGTGCGATGGCGAACCGCTCCATCGAAGCATTGACGAACCTGCTGACAGAATTGCCCGGCTTCGGTCCGCGGCAGGCTCGGCGCGTCACCCAGTATCTCCTTTCTAAAAGTCCACGTTATCGTGAAGAGCTTGCCGGGCTCATTGTCGAGATAGCAGCGAACGCAAAGCAGTGTCCGAAATGCTTCCGTTACGATGATCTTTCGAAAGAAGGATTCTGCCGCATTTGTTCGGACAGTTCCCGCGATATATCTTTACTTATGGTCGTAGAAAAAGACGTCGATATTGAGGGGGTGGAAAGTTCTGGAGCCTACCGCGGGTTGTATTTCGTACTTGGCGGCCTTATGCCGATGACCGAACGGAAAACCAGTCGTACCATTCGCAAGACTGAACTTATGTCTCGCATAGGAAAGAATGCCGTCGCCGAGATCATTTTCGCTCTTTCAACGACCCCGGAGGGCGATTACACCGCGCGCGAACTCATGAGGGAGATCCGTGAAAAAATGCCCGCTCTGCGGACTACTCTCCTCGGCAGGGGTCTTTCGATAGGGGCCGAGATAGAATATGCGGATTCCGAGACCCTCAGGAATGCATTAAAAAACCGGGGATGAGCCCGGTCTTATTTAGAAATTTCCTATCTTCACGCGCATGAATGGCTGCCGATGGCCGCGCTTCTTGTAGTAGCGGCTCTTCGCCTTGTATTTGACGACCGTTATCTTCTTTCCTCTTCCCTCTTCAACGATGGTTGCGGGAATTTTCGCTCCAGAAACGGACGGGGCACCTATAGTTACTGCATTGCCGTCATCCGTCATAAGAACGGAATCGAATGATATGGAGTCGCCTTTCTTGCCTCCGGTTTTTTCGATAGTGAGCATGGAGCCTTCCTCGACAAGGTATTGTTTCCCGCCCGTTTTTATGATCGCGATATTCATATCGAAAAGCAGTGTATCCTAAAAATAAATGCCTGACAACCTATATTCTTGACAAACATAATAATTAATTTATTATTTCTCTATGTTTGAAAGAGCGGCGTCAGAAGGCAATGGTCTCTGCCGTCGGGGCGGCCTGCACACATTCAGAAAACACGGGGAACCGTATACGCTTGAATATGCAACTAGTTCTCCCTATATGAAATATCCGGATCACGTGGAATATCAGGTTATGGTTTGCGCATGCGGCGTCGAACATGTGCGCGTTTCCGTAGTGGGAAACTTGAAAAATTGACCGCATTACTCGACAGTCACTGATTTCGCCAAATTCCGCGGCTTATCGACGTTGAGTCCTTTGCCCGCTGCCAAATGATATGCGAAAAGCTGCAGCGCAATCGCCGACAAAACCGGCGAAAGGCATTCGAGAACGTCGGGAATATATATAAGGTCTTCGGCTAATTCCTCTATTCGCGTATCTCCTTCGGTGGCGATGGCTATGACTGGTCCTTTCCTCGCCCGTATCTCTAATATATTGGAAACGGTTTTTTCGTACACCGAATCCTTGGGCGCTATAGCCAATGTCGGAAAGCTTTCGTCTATCATAGCGATCGGGCCGTGTTTCATTTCTCCCGCGCCAGTGCCTTCCGCATGGACATAGGAGATTTCTTTCAATTTTATAGCGCCTTCAAGCGCCATCGGATAGCTCCATTTTCTCCCTATATACAGGAAATCGCGGGCAGTGCGGTACTTGGTCGCTATGGCTTTTATCGCATCCGATTCCGCGAGAACCTTCTCCGCGAGCTCAGGCAGTTTCTCGAGCGCTTCCACGAGTTCTATTCCCTTTTTTTCTGAAAGCTTCCGACTACGGCCCAGGAAGAGACCCAAAAGAGCAAGGACGGTCACCTGTGAAAGGAACGCCTTTGTGGAAGCGACGCTTATTTCAGGGCCTGCATGGTTATATACGCCCGCATCCGTCTCCCTCGCGATCGTCGAACCGACCGCATTCACGATGCCCAGCGAGAGTGCGCCCTTTCGTTTCGCTTCCCGCATGGCTTCCAGGGTGTCGAGCGTCTCTCCTGACTGCGAGACTGCGAGTACCGCCGTATTTTTACCGATGACCGCATCCCGATATCTAAATTCGGAGGCAAGCTCGACTTCAACCGGAACTCCGGCAAGATTCTCTATAAGATATTCGCCGAGGAGTCCCGCATAGTACGCGGTGCCGCAACCGACGATGATGATTCGGTCTATTTTTTCCAGCCGTTTAGCAACGCTTTCAAGGCCGCCGAGCTTCGCTTTACCTTCGGAGGCAATAACGCGTCCGCGCATGGCATTTCGCAAAACTTCCGGCGCCTCGAATATTTCTTTGAGCATGAAATGCGGATAACCTCCGCGTGAGGCTTCGCTCACGTCCCAGTCAAGCGTTTCTTTCGGACGCTCTATACTCTCATCTTTCAACGTGCGTACGCGATAGGAATTCGCGGTCACGATAGCGATATCGCCGTCGTTCAAAAACACAACATCTTTTGTATGTTTCAAAATAGGCGTTGCATCCGAAGCGATGAAATTCTCTCCGTTACCGATGCCAAGAACGACGGGAGAGCCCATGCGGGCCGTAATGATGGTGTCTGGCTCCTTGGCATATGAGATAAGCAGACCGTACGTGCCGCGGACCTGACGTAGTGTTTCGACAACCGATTCCTCGAACGATTTTCCGACGGTAAGCCCTTCTTCAATAAGATGCGCCAGAGTTTCTGTGTCGGTTTCGGATTTGAACGTATGGCCACGCTTGAGAAGCGCTTCCTTCAATTCTCGAAAATTTTCAATAATGCCGTTATGTGCTACGTACACGTCTCCGGTGCAATCGACATGCGGATGGGCGTTTTTCTCCGTCGGTTCGCCATGGGTTGCCCAACGGAGGTGGGCGATACCTGAGTGGGACGGTGCAGACGCTTCGATTCCGCTTTTACTTATTTTTGCCCGCAATTCGGTTACGGCTCCGGATGTTTTCACGAGATTCTTACCGGGCATAAAAATACCCGCGGAATCGTATCCGCGGTATTCGAGGAGTGAGAGGCCCTCTAAGAGGAGCGGCTCAGCATCCTTCTCTCCCGTATATGCAAAAATGCCGCACATGTAATTACTTTGAATACTACCTGAAAAATGCTCTGTCGGTAACCTCCTGCCCGCCTCGTTTTATTCTTCGCGTTCCGGACCCAAAACCGATAGTGGGACAATATTCGCCGCTTCTCCGCTAATACGCATGACGTCCTTGTCTATTTTTCCGAATTCCCGATACGCCGCCGTATAGTGATTCACGCTTGTCTGAAGCGTATTGCCCAATTTTTTCATATATTCGTCGTACGCGTTCAGGTGTTTCCCCAATTCCCCTACTCGCTTTTGGATGTCTTTCGCCTGTTCCTCTATCTGAAGCGCTTTCAATCCCTGGAGCACCGTCTGCAGGTATGCGAGGAAAGAGGTGGGTGACACTATGATTACTTTCTTGCTGAATGCGTATTCAATAAGATCCCGGGTGTTCGTTTTCATCGCGCCGACCTGATTCACCAAGAGGTCGTAATACACGCCTTCGGAAGGAATGAACATGAACGCAAATTCCATGGTGTTCTCTTCGGGACGCACGTATTTCGACGTTTCGTCGATGCGGATCTTCAGATCCTGTTTGAAAGCTTTCTCGTATGCGTCGCGCTCGCCTCCCTCGCGCGCAGATATCGCTTTGTTGTAGTTGTCGAGCGAGAATTTCGAATCGATGGGAATAATACGGTCGCGCATGAAAACGACAGCGTCGACTATTTCGCCATTCCGAAATTGGTACTGCATCTGAAAACTTCCGGGCGGCATTACGTTCTTAAGGACCGTCTCCAAGTAATATTCGCCCAAAATGCCGCGCTGTTTCGGGTTCTTCAGAATATCCTGGAGATTTTGCAGCTGATCAGCGAAGGAAACGACTTGACGGTTTGTTTCATCGAGCTTGGTAAGGCCTTCGGTCACGTCTTTGATGATGCGATAGGATTCCGACATCTGTTTTTGAACGGATTCGGTGAGATGCTGGCTCGTGCGGTCAAGGCGTTCATCCATAGTTTTGGCAAGTTCCGCGATGCGCTCGCCCAGGACCGACAGACCTTCCGCTCCCGGCGGCGTCTGCCGTTTGAGAAGAACCGCAATAATGAGGCCCGCGTTCGCAAGAAGCAACACCAGAAATACGATCACGAGAACGGTCTCCATATGTGGATTTTACCACGCAGGTACGTTACACTTTCTTTTGAAATATGCTCCAACAACAAGTCAAATCAGACATGGTCGCCGCTATGAAGGCGAAGGAGCCTCTTAAGGTCGAAGTGCTTCGGGGGCTCATGGCCGCATTCACGAACGAACTGGTTACGGCAAAGAAAAAACCAGATGAACCGGTTGAAGATGGTATGGCGATTGCAGTGATACGCCGCGAAGTCAAAAAAAGAAAGGAAGCGGCTGAGGCGTTTCGGAATGGCAACCGCACTGAGCTGGCTGAAAAAGAAGAGAGCGAGCGAGCGATACTTGAGGCCTACCTACCCGCAACCATGAACCGGGAAGAAATACGGAAAATTGCTGAAGCGAAAAAGACGGATTTAGGCATCTCCGAAAAAAAAGAAGCGGGAAAACTTATGGGCATGCTTATGAAAGAACTCCAGGGCAAGGCAGATGGAGGAGATGTCAAAGCAGTAGTGGATGAATTATTTTAAAATCCGATTATTGACGAAATAAAGAAAAATATTATAGTTTTCAGATGTCAGAACGGCCCCCTCAATGTCTTCTTGGGAACGGAGAGTGCCCCAGTACTTGCGCCTTACACGCATATTCCAAAAAAATAACACACACACTTGGAGACGCGTTTGATCCGGCACTTTCCCGCATACGTGTCGTTTTTGGAGATGCCTATAGTCCTGATGTTCGTGTTGGAGACATTATCGTCGCAATGAGCAGTTGCGCAACAGAACAAGAATCTCGCCCTTGGCTGTATGACGGCAGCATGGACGATGATGATTAGCGGTATCTCAACAAAGTAATAGGGCTCATCCGTTGAACTTAGTGGATAGGACGCCTGGTTACTCTAATATGATGCTCGTCGCCAATCTCTCGCGTTTCGCGTTCTATGCCTCTTTGTAAGCTTTTGCTGGTGTATCGTGATTCTCTTTAGCGAACCAATAACTCTACTTTGACGAAACGTATCAACTCCTACTAGAAAATAATTGAACATCGCGAGCCATTGCTCAAAGCTCAAATCAGTAGGATTGGCATTGGGACTGAAACGCAGATTGTTGGCAAGCTTCAAAAACTGCGTGTGCCCAAAGATGTTTTTATATGCCTTTTTCAGGTGAGGGTTTCTTGTAAAACCAACCGCAACAAAATCCCTGAAAAGCGCGATTTTTTTGAGATCAATAAGAGTTTCGTTCAAACGTTGAATGCGCAAAAGTACGGAGTTTACGTGCGGTATGGGGCTAAAATCCGTTTTATGGAACCTATGTACAAGTTCAAAGCGAAACAAAGGTTTATGCAGAACCGAAAATAGCGATTCTTTGGCATACGGTTGACCTGCATATTTTTTAGCAGCCTCTTCTTGCACAATAAGATACGTATCCATGGGCGGATTTGAGGCATCGTTTATCTTTTTTATGATGTCGGCAGTTATGTTGAAAGGAATATTGGAAAAGATCTTGTATTGGGCTTTCGGCAAGTTGTAATGCAGAACATCGCTGCTAATGACTTCTACATTGGGTGTAGCCTTGAAACGCTTCCTGAGCGTTGCAGCCAGTAACGTATCTGCTTCGATAGCGATAACTTTCTTGCAAATGGCGGCCAAAGCATCGGTTATGATGCCCCTTCCAGCCCCAATCTCAATAACCACATCTTCCCTACTCAGGGATGACTTCTTTATCAACTTCTGTACCAACTCTGCGTTTCGCAGAAAGTTTTGTGAATGACTAAATTGGCGCTGTGCTGAATCTGGCTCCTCTGACTTTGGCGTTCTATTTTTTCGTGAATAGAATTTAGGCATGGCTTTAAATAAGGCAAAAATAAAAAAACTCCCAGCGGGAGTTAATTGTGTTTGCGCTTATTCTGAGCCTTACCGAATACACAAATCACCCCCTATGGAGTTCGTGATATTTGTGAGACCAATCAAAATGATTCCCATACTCGAATTATCATAGTACTACCGCATGTAACGTTTGTCAAGGCGGGATGATATTAGAAAAAGCTTTGTTTGAGGGTTGGCAATTTGACTCAATAAAGA
>JAFAQP010000077.1 GCA_019246385.1 Patescibacteria group bacterium
TATTTTTGTCGGAATTCACGCGTTCAATCATGATCAGCCGCTTCTTCTTATTACGGTAAGCGGATATGATTTTGCGTTCCAGGGGATGCTCACCTGGGAACCCACGCTCAGTACATCGCTTGGAGATTTCTATGCTCCTGCGGGAGCGCCGTCGAGTCCGAACGCTCCCGTACTCACGTTCACCGACGCGGTGACCGATAACATCGATGTCCGGAAAAGCAATGCGGAGTGGCCGATCATATGGGGTTTCCCACGCCAGGACCTCCTGATCATCACGACGAACGAGAGCACGCTTCGAGAAGTAATGACGCGGCTTTCTTTGCAGACAAGCGCCGCACAATGATAGGATGTGCTCCATGATAGACGAGCAAAAGTACCGGGCGGCCCTCGATACAGAAAAAGCGCTCTTGGAAAAAGAGCTCAGCTCATTGGGAGCCGCGAACGAAGACGGCGACACGATAGTACAGAAGCCGCGTGGCGACGAATTCGGACCGGATCGCAATGTTAATTCGGATGTTATCGAAGATATGAATGAGAATAATGCGGCCGCCCGCGAGCTCACGGGGCGCCTCACCGCAGTCAGAAATGCTCTTAAAAAAATAGGTGAGGGAGGTTACGGTCACTGCGAAGTGTGCGGAAAAGAGATCGAGGAAGATCGGCTGCGGGCAAATCCGGCCGCCCCTACCTGCAAGGAACACATGGGATAGGAAGCCGCCTCAGGGCGGTTTTTTTGTTGTTACACTGCTTTTACATATGTTCGTGCGCGTTTTTGCCGTGCAAACCGGCTTTCCCGAATCAGATGAAACAGTCGAAACCGACGTGATGTGACGCGCAATACACTTTACTTTTCATATGAAGGAACAGACGAGACAGGTAAGAGGAACGCGGGAAACTGAAGCGATAATAACCGAATTCAGGAAAAAGGACGGTTCTATAGACGAGGACCGGGTTTCCGCTGCGCTGTCGCAAAAACCCAATAAGCCCGGGTTTCCCTTATTTATTTTCCTCGTCGCGCTTATCGTCGATTTTATCGACCTCATCTGTGCTTTGACGATTGTAGCGGACGCAACAGTGGTGGGAATCCCCCTTAACATCGCCGCAGAAATAGTCGCTGAGATCATTTCGTGGATCGGCTTGTTCGTAATCTGGCTCTGGACATTGACCAAGCCTTACGACTGGCTGAACTTGCCGTTCGGGCTGAGCCTTAAAAAAGCGCTCATACGCCGAGTCTGGAGGAGGTTCATCGCCACTGCAATTGAAAAAAGTATCCCGGAAGTGAACGCCATTCCCATGGAAACAGTGCTTGTGCTATGGACCCATTTCGACGAAGTCGCAGTATACAAACGATATATGCGGGCCTTAAATACGCTTGAAAAAGAGGTTAAAAAAAGACATGCCCAGCAAATGAGGAATCGCCAGCAAGATGCGGAGAATCGCGTTGACGGAATAACGCGGCAACAAAAAAATAACGTGGTCGATATCAACCGAAATAGGCGCGTACGCTCGGGCGAGAGACGTTTCGGGCGAGACTTTGAAGATGCCGACGGTGTTGCGGCTTAAAAGGGATTGGCCGCGCCGCGCACTTCGAAATGAAGATGCGGCCCCGTAGAGCGGCCGGTGTTTCCTGAAAGTCCAATGATCGATCCCTGATCGATATGCTGACCGACTGTGACATACACCTCCGAAAGGTGGCCGTAGACAGTCTGTGTTCCATTCGAATGATTGATAGCGATATATTTGCCGTACCCGCCGTTATATCCTGATCCTCGCGCGACAATCACCGTTCCTTCTGCGGCTGCCATGACGGGGGTGCCGACGGGGGTGCCGAGATCGACCGCATTGTATCCATGGAGTCCTTGGGTTTTCACGCCACCATTTATCGGACGGATAAAGTAGCCCGGCAGCGACTCACCGCCATATCCTGGAATAAGCCGCTCATAACTTCCCACTGAACCGGCTGAAGAAGAGCTGGTGCTCGAACTCGAAGAATTTCCTTTGGCTTTCGGCGGTATGACCGGGGGAGGACTATCTATCCCGTCGGGAATAATTATCGTCTCGCCAACCGTAAGAGAAGCGCCGTCCGGCAGATCATTGAAGTCAGAAATATCCGTGGGATCCGCTCCAAACTTCTTCGCAAGGGATGCGACCGTTTCTCCCTTGGTGACCACGTGTTCGATACCCGAAACGGGGAGTATGGTAAGCGTGTCTCCCGGTTTTACGTCGCTCGCCTTCTTAAGATCGTTCGCCCAAAGTATGGTGTTCTCCGATATGTCGAACATTTTCGCTATCTTCGCGAGCGTATCCCCGTCGCGCACAACGTAAATAGATATCTGAGTGGAACTTGCCTGCTGCGTTATATCGGCGACCGTTCCTTCGGGGCCGTTCTCGGGAATGAGCGCTCCACCCGCGACCGGAAGGTCGGTTCCGTCCTTTATGGGATTCGGATCGGCGTTGACCGCAGCCTGTAAAACCGGGGGCGGAGCCTCAAATGAAGCAGTGAGAGGTTGGGAAGAGGCGGCTTCCGCTTTCTGCCAAAAATTCGGCAGCGAGAAAGCGAGCGCCGCATACGGGGAAAGGACGGGGAAAAGGAGAAAAGCGCTTCCTGAAAGGGAAATGAAGGTTTTCAGTATGGCATCGCGGAAGAATGTCTTTATTCCGCGATTCTTGGAACGGTTTATTTCTATAAGCAGGTCCCCATCGGGGGTCTCGGCGCATTCGGGCGGAAAAGACTCAGAGAGTCTTCATGCAGCATTCAGAAACGCAGGTACCAGTTCATTCTACCTTCATAAAACGGAGGGCGTCAACCACTTTTTTTAGGAGAAGTGGAAACCTCAAAAAAGCGTTATAGTCCGTACATGCCGGGGCAATATGAGCTCAATTCCGCACAAAAGCAGGCGGTTCTTCATAAGGAGGGCCCGCTTCTTATTCTCGCCGGCGCAGGAGCGGGGAAAACCCGGGTCATCGTAGAGAGGGTCGCGGAACTGATCCGCTCCGGCGTGCCGCCCGAGCGGATTTTAGCGATTACCTTCACCAATAAAGCCGCGCGGGAGATGCGCGAGCGCATCCTTGCGCTGTTGCGGAGCGATCTGTCCCTTTCTCCCTATGACACCCCGCGCACCTTGCCGTTTATAGGGACTTTCCATGCCTTATCGCTTTCGATCATCCGCAGCTACCACGGCGAAGCGGGGCTGCCTCGTCGTTTCACGATCTATGACCGCTCCGATTCGACTCGTGCCGCAAAAGAAGCCATCATCGCTTCGGGTTTCGATCCCAAAGAACTCGAGCCGCGTCGCGTGCTCGCCCGAATGGGACGGGCAAAAAGCGACGGGCTCTCCCGGGAAGAATTTCTTTCTACTCGCGCCTCCTCATATATAGATGAAGCGATCGGCGAAGTATGGGAAAAATACGAGGCGATCCTTAAAAAAGAAAAGGCGCTCGATTTCGACGATATCCTGGTGACGGCGGAGCGCTTGCTGAAGCACACGGAGGCGCGGGCATATTTTCAACACGCATGGGACTTCGTCCATGTGGACGAGTATCAGGATACGAACAAGGTGCAGTACGAAATCGTCAGGGAACTGAGCAGCGCACACGGAAACATCGCCGCAGTCGGCGATGCCGATCAGAACATTTACAGCTGGCGTGGAGCATCGCTGTCGCATATCCTCGATTTTGAACGTGACTTTCCCAGCGCAACAGTCATATCGCTCGTGGAAAATTATCGCTCCACAAAGACGATCATCCAGGCAGCGAACGACGCGATCGCGAAGAATATCCGGAGAAAGGAAAAAGAGCTGTTTACTAGGAATCATGACGGAGAAAAAATTGCCCTCGGCGGATTCGCCGATGAAAACGAAGAGGCTCGGTATGTCGCGAGAGAATCCGCACGCCTCATCCGTCAAGGCACGGACCAAAACGAGATAGCGGTCCTCTATCGCGCGAACTTCCAGTCTCGTGTACTTGAAGAGGCCTTCCTCAGAGCGGGGATAGAATATCAGGTCTTAGGAACGCGATTTTT
>JAFAQP010000081.1 GCA_019246385.1 Patescibacteria group bacterium
GGAATAGGAATGATGTTCATGCCGATAGTCGCTGCCGCAACGGCAGGAATCCCGAGGGATGAGGCCGGCCTTGCTTCCGGGCTCATAACGACTTCGCAACAAATGGGCGGCGCTCTCGGGCTTGCCATAATTTCTGGGATTGCAAGCGTGCCTGCCGGTATCACGAGTGCCCAAGGACTGGTAGCCGCGTTCGACAAGGGTTATATGGCCGCGCTGGTGTTTGTAGCGTTCGCATTCCTCATCGCTCTTACTCTTATCAAAGAGTCCAGGCACGCACGCGCACCACTCCAAGAAGCAGTGACTCAGGTATGATCCGTTCCAAGAAAGAGTAGGGATAACCTCATTGCAATTTCCTTTTGCTGGCCTACACTAGCGACTGAACATGGAAGGCTTTAAGACATTCATTTTGCGAGGCAATGTCGTCGATCTCGCGATCGGTATCGCGATACGCGCGGGATTCAACAACATCGTGAATGCCTTGGTGAAGGACATCATTACGCCCATAGTAGGTGCGATAATCAAGACGCCGAGCTTTGCAGCATTGACGTTCACGATACGCGGCAGCAATTTCGCGATAGGCGATGTTCTGAACCAGACGATTACTTTTTTCATTGAAGCGTTGGTTATTTATTTCCTCATCGTTCTCCCTATGAACGAACTTGTTGAAAAATTCAAAGATTCGAAGCCTGCCGATCCGACAGATAAAAAGTGTCCGGAATGCCTGAGCGACATTCCTATCGGTGCACGGCGCTGCAAATTCTGTACCGTCGAACAGCCTCCTTCTCCTTTTCCCGCCCCAGGAATCTAAATTGAATGATAACCATTTTCACGGACGGAGGCGCACGTGGTAATCCCGGGCCAGCCGGTTCAGGTGCCGTTATCTATGACGGCCCGAAGAAGGTCGCAGAAATTTCGAAATACCTCGGGGTACAGACGAATAACTTCGCTGAATACGAAGCCTTGCTCCTTGCGCTCCAGAAAACGATCGAATTATTCGGTTCTCCGGTGGAAAGATCCGTAGAAGTAAAGATGGATTCGGAACTCATCGTCAAGCAGATGAACGGGGAATACAAAGTAAAGCATCCGATGCTCAAGGAGAAACACACACGTGCGAAATTGACGATTGCGCAGGCCTTCCCTCGTATCGTTTTTCGTCACGTGCGAAGGGAAGAAAATGCGGAAGCGGATCAGCTTGCCAACGATGCCATGGATAGGAGTTATCGCTAAGGTTTGCGGGAGTCTACAGAATTCATAGCTCCGTTCGGATATCGTCCCAGACGGCCAGCCGCATGCTATTGAAAAAGCCCTCGGCTGAGGGCTTTCGTTTTAATGGTGGCTGTGCGGTCGCTTTTTCGCGGCTAATTTCTTTGCAAGAGCTGCCGCTTCTCCATGATGAATGGAGCCTTTTCTAGGAGCCATGCCTTCTTTCTTTGCCATAGAATAACGAATATAACGATAGTAATGATGCTAAATATAACTTCTTTTTCGCGGCAACGCGAACGCTATCCACACCGTACGAGTCGCTTTTACGGTAGGCGCGCCTCCACGATTTTGCCGTTTAGATTTTTGAAGAACGCTTCGATGTACTGGGCTTTTTCCGCAGGCGTATAGTCCACCATATACGCGTGTTCCCACATGTCGAGAGCGAGTACCGTCACGGTGCTATTCAACTGTCCCAGCTCATGATCTGCGACGAAATGATTGAAGAAGCGTTTGTCTAGAGGATCGTATGAAAGCATGGCCCATCCAATCCCGCGCATCATGCCGACAGCTTTGAATTCCGCCATCCAGGCATCCATGCTTCCATATTGCGCACTCAAGGCTTCCGCAACCGCTCCTTCGATCGGCGCGGGTGTTCCTTCCCACTGCGCGAAATAGTGTTCGTGCATGCGCATACCGTTGAATTCGAATCCGAGCCGCCTCTTCACTTCCGCGAGAGAATATTTTCCGCCTTCATCGGTCGTTTTTCCATATGCCGCGATTATCTCTTCAATAAGATTCACGTGCTTCACGTAGCCTTCGTATAGTTTTATATGGATATCGAGCTGTTTCGCTGATATCCCGTCCATATTTCCAAATGCGAATGTTCTCGCTGTATACATAGTGTGTGCGTTTACGCTAATTTTGGAGATTGTAGCATGGAAGTCATTTTCAAAGCTGCGGGCATTTGCGCTTTCGACCTGCATCAATGGCCATGACGTTCCTCCAAACGGAAAAACGCTCCGTTCGGAGCGTTCGGAGTGACTTTAATCGAGGTCCCGTTCAGATGACGCCGGCTTTTTTGAGCGTTTGGTAAGCGCCGCGTTTTGCTATCGTTTTCACTGCCCGCGCGGAAAGAACAACGGAAACATGCTTGCCGAGTTCAGGCACGAATATTTTGTGCTTCTGAAGGTTCGCCTTCCGGCGGACCTTTCCTCCTGGATTGTATTGTGTCGCACGCGTGCGGTTAGAATACCGTCCGCCGACGAGGCTTGTCTTTCCCGTGACTGCGCATGCCCGTGCCATAGGCGAAT
>JAFAQP010000059.1 GCA_019246385.1 Patescibacteria group bacterium
AACAAAAAAGCACGCATTGAGTATGAAATCATCGATACGTATGAAGGCGGCCTTTCGTTGTTCGGTTTCGAAGTAAAATCGCTTCGGCGCGGCGACGGTTCTTTAGTAGGCGCCCGCGTGGTCACCCGCGGTGGAGAAGCGTTTCTCGTAGGCGCTTCAATACCCGCATACCAGGAAAAAAATGCTCCGAAAAATTACGATCTCGAGCGTTCGCGAAAAGTGCTCCTAAATCGGAAAGAAATAGAGGAGTTGGATGCGAAAGAAGGCCAAAAAAGATTGACAATACTTCCTCTCATGGTATACAATAAAGGACGTCGGCTGAAACTCCAGATAGGCGTCCTGCGGCACAAGACCAAGCGAGACAAGCGAGAAAGCTTGAAAAGCCGGGACGCCAAACGCGATATAGAACGCACCTTGAAAAATGAATACTGACCGCTGTCGTTCCCCTCAAGCATGTCTTTGAACATGCGAAGGTATGTTTTAGGGGGATGATTCGTTTCGACAGTGGAGCTGTAACGTCATGCATGCGAAACGGTGAATGTTGGAGAACACCTTAAATCTCGAACACCAAACGTGTGAAAACGCTTGTAAACCGAGTGGCGAGCGCATTTGCGCCTCGCACCTTGGCTCCCGCTTACGCGTAACGCCTAAGCGAGCGCCGGACTTCCAATGCCAGATAGGAAGTTTCCGGTGTCATAACATCCGGCTCTGGATCGCCGACCGCTCATCGGTGATCCGAATTCACGAGCTCGCGGCTTCCCGCTTTTGTCTCTTTTTTATGAGAGGCCGCTAAAATGTAAGAGGGACTAGGTTCCGTAGATTGCATACGCTCTCTCCATTGGACGGGGTTTCGACACCCCCATCTCCACAAAAATAAACCCCGTGAGGGGTTTTATTTTTGAAGGATGCGCAGGCCAATGCTCAAGACTCATCTCGAATTCACGTTCTGGTAGATATAAATTTTCAAAACATGCGATTATGAATCTCGACTCTCGAAAAGAGCGTATGCCTATAACATTCACTGAACCAAAAACATTGCTCGAACTTGCGGGAAGCGGAACGTCTGTAGCGTGGACGGGAGGAATCTCGCTCGCGAAAGCGCTGGAGTCTGGAGAAGTCGATAAGAAAAAATTGGATGAAGCCATCGCTGCTCTCGCAAAATACTACGTGCCGGCGGATCCGGATGGAAGCATGCGCTGTATCGACGGAAGGGTGAGCGAAGAGGCTGTCGGGGGCTATTTTCGAAAGCGCCTTGGACCGCAAGTGCCGGGAGGGAGCGCGGGAACCGTTCTCGCCCTCCAGATAGCTGACGAGGAACGTATGGGTAGCAACACGACATTCGTCGAAGACATGGACTCGGCTCTGGGGTGGTTCAAGGAAAACGATCTCTATTTCGGCGGCCACATCGATTCCCATAGTGCCGAGCATCCGGAAAATACCGGATGCGGAGCCATCGACAAGATACCGGAGATATTGGCGAAGCTGGAGAGCAATGTGGCGCTTCTGCATATCGAAAACGTAACTCGGATCCTGTTAGGAGCAAACTTTGATTCCCACATCCTTCCAGAGATCCTTGAAGAGGCGCGCAGGCTCAATGCAAAGGAAGAAATCTATTTCGAGAAAGACGAGGAAGGCAGGTACGCATATAAGAAAAAAGTTATCCGAGCGCTTGAAGAGAACGCGGTCGATCATGACCCGATCGAAGTTCTGGTCGGAGCCCACAAAGAGATGGTCTTGGTCGTGAATATGGTACCGGAAACCACTTTCGATCGCGACCATTTCAGCCTCGATAACGGGAACGCGATACAGGCCTTTAACTATGACTTTTGGAGAAGCATAGAGATGGCAAACAAACTGTATCCAAAAGATGCGGCGCGGCGGAAGGAATTCCTTGTCTGCCGGACGATGCTCGCAGTCGCCGCGCTCATGGCACTCACAGACGGGACGATACTAGCGACCGTACGGAAATGAGCTATTTCTTTTGTTCCAGGATGGAAATAATGTTCCCGGCGGGATCCTTGAACCAGGCAATCGCCTCAGGGCCTCTGCTCATGCCGCGCGCGACACCTTTTTCGTCGGTTTTTATTTCTTCCATGTCGTACTGCTCCATCGATACGCCTTTCTGGGCGAGCTCGTCTACGGACGCATCCACATCGTCGACGACAAGATTGAGAACGGTAAAATCAGCCGGCTTGTTGCGAAGCGACGGATAAATAAAAACGGCGCCGCTATCTCCTAATTGAAGGCCTTCGTCGGTTTTTTTGACCGGCAGACCGAGCGTTTCTCCGTAGAACCGTTCCGCGGCCGCAAGATCCGGCACGGAAAAACTGCTGAAAATTTTTGCATTCCGTAGCATATAAATTGAGAAGCGTGGTAATAGATAAGGAGGCCAGTATAGCAGGAAGCGCTCGAGTGCTGCATTGAATATTCCCATATCGCAGGGTATACTTTTCTGAACACTTTGAGCACCCAAAAAGTACGTATCAATAAAGAAATACGTTCGCCCGAGTTGCGTGTCATCGGGGCTGACGGAGCGAATATGGGGGTCGTCAAGCTTGAAGCAGCGCTCGACGCGGCGAAAGCGGCCAGTCTCGATCTCATAGAGATATCGCCCGGAGCTACGCCGCCCGTTGCGAAAATAATGGATTATGGTAAATTTCAATACGAGCAGCAGAAAAAAGACCGGGAAATAAGGGCGAAATCGCACATTACAGAGACCAAATCGGTCCAGATTGAGGTCGGGACCGGCGAAAATGATCTTCTGCGAAAAGCCCGGCAATCCGCCGGCTGGCTCAAAGAAGGACACCGCGTACGGGTAGAACTGTTCCTCAAGGGGCGCTACAAGTACATGGATGAGGCCTTTTTGAAAGAAAGACTCAACCGTTTCGTGCTTCTCGTTCCGGAAGAATACCGCATCGCGGAAAACGTGCAGCGCGGACCTAAAGGATTCACGGTCATTTTAGAAAAAGCAGGCAAAGCAAAAAATTGAAGCGCATGAAACCGAACAAATCATATCTGAAGCGACTTCGACTCACCCGAAACGGGAAGCTTGTGGCGAGGAAGCCCGGCCAAAATCATTTCAACGCGAAAGAAAGCAGTTCCGCGCGAACCAACAAACGCCACGCCGCTAAGCTCGTTATGAAAACCGCCGATCGCGCCCGTTTTTTGGCGGGGCAATAGTTCGTCCGTATTTTAGGCATACTCACTATTTCATATGGCACGAACAAAAGGAGGACCGAAAGCGATAAAACGCAGGAGAAACATACTTCGCGCAGCAAAAGGATACCGTTTTGCTCGTTCGAAGAAAAAGCGCTCCGCTATAGACGCACTACGTCATGCGGGCAAATATGCGTTTCGTGACCGGCGCGCGAAAAAGCGCACAATGCGCGGCCTTTCGATAATTCGCATCAATGCGGCCTTGCGGGAAAATGGTTACAAGAACTACAGCTCCTTTATGGGCGCGCTAAAAAAGGCGGGCATCGAGCTCGATAGAAAAGTACTCGCCGAGCTTGCCGCAAAACATCCGGAAGCCTTCAAACGATTTCTCGACAAAGTTTCATAAATGAAAGAATCTCGCTAGAAACGGTCGCCACCACGGCAGCAATTGGCCTCGGCAGGCGAGCCAATCCGGTTCCCGGGAAAGGAAAGACTTTTAGGAAAGATTTTCAAATTCCACAAATACCGGCGAATGATCCGAGCCAGATCGCTCGGACAGTACGTACGCGGAAGCTGCGCTAGCGCTAGCTGGTATAAGAACATGGTCCAGTTGGGACGCAGAAAAGGGATGCGTTATCTTGCCCCGCAAGGGGTTTTGTAATCCGTGGTTTCGGATCCATTCATCAAAAAAAGAACGCTCATCATGGTTTGGTAAGGATTCGGAAAAGGGAGAACCCAAAAGCCAGCTAATGAACTTTATGAACGGGTGCTCGACGATATTAAAATCTCCGCAGAGAATGTTCGGCATTTCTTCCGACATAAAGCTCTCTATCACGGCCAATTCCTTCTTTCGAAAAGAGGGGCCTGCGAGCGTCAAGTGGATCGAAAAAAAACGCAATTTCCCTTTCGGGGTATTTATATCAGCAAAAAGTGATCCGCGCCTTAAAATACGCGACCACCCGAAAGGGCGCATACAAAATATGAAAAGCTTCGTGCGAAATGACGTCCCGAAAGGCGGATAGGATATACCGAACTGCGAAAGTATCGGGTAGCGCGACAGAATAACAGTATATAGGAGCTCAGGATGTTCTCTTCCGACCGCGCGGACGCTGTCGAGCGCATACGCGATCTCATAGGGAAATTTCTTTATTTCTTGAAGCAGCTCCTCCCTCACTTCCTGAAGCGCGAAAAGATCGAAATCTTGTTTGCAAATGAATGCGGCAATGTCCGAAATGCGCCTATTTTGCCAGCGGACATTCCAGGAAAATATTTTCATTCCCTTATCTAACTTAGATACCTTCAAAACAGTTCCAGCCGTTCTCCCTCCCGCGGCACATCGACCGGAATATCGAGGAAGCCCTGGATGCGCTGTGCGATAGAGGCGGCAGAGGTTGTTTCGCCGAGAATAACGAAAACTTTTTTTGGTGCAACCGCTTCCACGTACGACATAAGGTCGTTTCTGTCGGCATGCGCCGAGAACCCGTCAAGCGCCTTGACGTCCGCTCGCACCTGGACGGATGCCCCGTCGATAGATACCGTCCGCGCGCCGTCTTTGAGTCTTCGTCCTAATGAGCCCGGCACCTGATAGCCGGAAATAAGAAGCGTTGTTGTTTTTTCGGGCAAGTATCTGGCTTCATGGAAACGGATGCGGCCGCCGTGGCTCATGCCGGCGCCCGCGATTATAATTTTCGGTTCCGAGCTTTTTTCGACAGCCCGCGAGCCTTCCATATCTCTCGTAATCGTCAGCGTAGCGAAAGAAAAGGGATCATCCCCTCTTTTCATACGCGCTCGCACATCGCTGCGCAGGAATTCCGGATAGCGCTCGTAGATCTCCGTCACTTTCGCGGCCAGAGGCGAATCAAGAAAGACATCTATCGGCGGCAGGCGCCCTGAAGAGATTGCCTTATCGAGAGCTGCCAAAATTATCTGTGTGCGCTCAAGGGAAAACGCGGGTATCAAAAGTACCCCCTTTTTCCTGCGTACGTCATCGACTGCCGTGAGAAGTATCCGGGTACTCTCCTCGATGCTTTCATGCACGCGATCGCCATACACGCTTTCCATAAAAAGATAATCAACTCCTTTCGGCGTTTCCCGTTCGGGCACCAGAATGGCTGGAGAACGCCCCAAGTCTCCGGTAAAAAGGATCCGCTTTTCGAAGACATCTATCGCGACTGAGGCGGACCCAATGATGTGTCCGGCATTGTAGAGCGTCACCGAAACGTCCGAGTTCAGTTCTATTTTTTTGTGGTAATCAGTCTCGGAAACGAGGCCTGTGGCGGCCCGGATGTCTTCGGTGTTATACGGCGCATCGTCGCCGCACCGTTTCGCTTCCTCGGCGATGATGTTGAGCGAATCTTCGAGCATGATAGGCATAAGCGCTTTCGTGGGCGCGGTCGCATACGCGTTGCCCTTGAATCCGTCTTTCACCAGTTTTGGGAAAAGGCCTATATGGTCTTCATGGGCGTGGGTGAAAAAAACGGCATCAACCGTCGCCGGATCATATGAAAATTTTTCCCGGTTCACACTCTCGCAATACCGTTCTCCTTGGGTGAGGCCGCAATCGATAAGCAGGCGCGTCGTCCGGTCGCCATTTTTCGCTTCTATCAAAAAATTAGAACCGGTCACGCGTCGGGCGCCGCGTGCGAAAAGAACTGAAATTGAAGAAGAAGACATTTTAAAAACAAAATCCGTCCTCAAGGGCCGAAGGACGGATGCTGTGGGAGGGTTACCGGGGGATATTAACCTCGAGGCAGTGCCCCAGGTGGGTGCCCGCAGCGACTGGGTATCGGTATCCCGAAGGACGCGCCAACCGAATTGCGATATGAGGCTCCCTAATGTTCCTTAACAGAGGTTAATTTCCGCCCATAACCCCAAAATCATGCTATCACGAGTAAATGAACCGCTCTACATGGTTACTCATATATGGGGATCTATTTTTTCGTCAGCAGATATCGATACGTAGCTATTCCAAAATCCCGTCCAAATTCACATCGTAAAGTATTTTTTCCTGGATCGTGCTGTAGGCGATGAGTTCTTCGGGCTTGAACCATACCTGTATTTCCCGTTCCGCTTCTTCCGGAGATTCCGAGCAGTGAACGAGATTGCGCACGGCGCGGTTTTGGACCGATGAGTGATCGTAAGAATCGACGGTATAGTCGCCACGGATGGTACCGACATCGGAAGTTTTGGGCTCAGTCGCTCCGACAAGCTTTTTTACGACCGCGACGGCTTCGTTTCCTTCGACTACGAATGCAAGCATAGGCCCTGCAGTCATAAAATGAACAATGAGCTCAACTATTTCCTTCCCGTATGCAAGAGCCGTTTTTTCTACCGAGAGTCCGTGGAGCTTCCGGTCGGCAATCGTGCGCTCACCCTTTTCGAGAAACCACTTTTCGTCCTTATTGTAATGGCGCATCAGTTGGTCTTCGGTCGCGACCAAAAATTTGAAGGCGGTGAATTTTAGGCCGGTTCGCTCGATCCGAAGCAGTATTTCCCCTATGAGAGAACGCTGCACGGCGTCCGGTTTCAACAAAACGAGGCTTCGCTGTTTATCGAATTTCATAAGCAAGAATACCGCGGACTATACCACGCTGAAGCTCGATTATCTACGCACGCCGTAGCCTTCTCACTTCTGGCTTTCGCGCATCTGGTCGTATTTCGTACGTATCTCTTCCTCGATCGAATCGCGTTCGCGTCCATACCGCTGGTATGAGAGCTGCTTGAGGGCCTCTATGTTCGCAAAATCGCCTTGATGGAAAGCCAGGGTATCGAGAGAAAAAGGCGGAGCCGGTCGTCCGCCGGCAAGAAGCTTGAGGTACGCGCGATAATTATCGAGTTTCAGAAAATCCGATATTTCGAATATCGGCTGATACTGCTTCGCCAGATATTCGGCGTCGTCGGAGCCGACGCGAAATACCGCCATCGTTCCCACGTTGCCGAATACCGCATCGCGAATCTTTTCTTCAAGCTGCTTTATGAACTGATGCGCCATGGTCATTGAGAGCCGGAACTTCCGCGCCTCGGAAAGTATCGTCGCGATAGTGTTCGTCGTAATGTTTTGGAACTCGTCGATATATAAGTAGAAGTTCGGAGGGTTCGTATGCAGATAATCCGTACGCGCTAGCGCGGTCATCATTATTTTTCCCACGATGACAAGTCCCAACAGGTTCGCGTTCACGTCGCCCAGACGGCCTTTCGAAAGGTTCACGAGAAGGATCTTTTTATTATCCATGATGTCTTTAAAATCGAAGGAACTCCGCTGCTGGCCAACGATAGGCCGCATGATCTCGTTTGCAATAAATATGTCGAATTTTGAAGTGATGTATGGGACGACGTTCCGCAGATCTCCTTCGCCTCGCACATTTTCCGCAATGTCTTCCCAGAAGTGGTTCACGACAGGGTTCCGCGAGCGCGAGAGCTTCAGTGCCCGGAAATCGTCGTCTGCAAGGACCCGCGAGATATCCATGAGGGTCGAACCAGTATCCGGGTCTTCAAGTACCAACAGCGTTGCATTGCGAAAATACTGCTCGAATATGGGGCCGAAGGCTTCAGGCACCGCGCCGTAGAGTTTTTGGAATATCTTGAACATCTCGTCGACGACGAAGGTCTTCTGTTCCGGATACCGCGGATCATACTCAAGCATATTGAGCCCCATCGGCCGCTGGGTGTATGCGGGATCGAAATAGATGAGATCGTCGTACCGCTCTTTCGGTATACGGGAGAGTATCTCAAGCACGTCAACGCCGTGCGGATCGATGAAACAAACGCCCTCGCCGTTCTCGATATCCTGAATGATCATCTGCTTCAGGAAGTTAGTTTTACCGGTACCCGTTTGGCCGATGGCGTAGAGATGGCGCAACCGATCATCCGGCGTAAAGTGAACGGGCGTTTCAATATTCGAATAGCGATTCACGCCGAGCTGTATTCCTCTGTCGGGAAGCCCCGGCGGCGCAGGCGAGGTTTTGGCGCTCGCCGTCTTCGCTTCGCGTGACGGAGTACCTCCCGCTATCGCGATGTGGAAGAGCGTCGCAAGCTCGTGCACGTTCATCGGCATGACAGGGCTTCCATCGGATAAAGGCGCTTTCACTTTGACTCCGGTGAATTCCTTCATGACTTCCGGCAGGAACGCTTCCCGCGAATCCCTATCGAATGTCCGAAAAATATACGAGCGAAGCAGGTTCTGCGTTTCCTGTTTTCCGTGCGGCCGTTTGAATTTAAAGCGGTTGCCAGATGGCTCGTCATACTGGCCGAACGTCGCTTCGAGTTCGTTTAAGATATGCTCGGCGCGCTCTTTCGTGCGCGCCGAAGCGACGATGCGTATGTTGACTCCCACGACGACGCTTTTGAGTTTTTTCGTAACCGCCTCGATCGCCATGGAATCGGTGTTCTTGGCTTCCTCTTTACCGTGTCCCCCGCCTCCTCCCGTCGCTCCGGATACCACGCTCTTGCCGAAATGGCTCATGAGGTGCCATGCCTTGTGCTCGTGTTTTTTATAGCGATGCTCGTACATGACGTCGCTTGTTTTCTTTTTCCCCTTCTGAAGGTCTCCAAGGACCGCCCACATACGTTTCGAGTGGTATTCGCCGGCAGGAGCAACTGATATCTGGATAGCAGCGCCCTCTCCCTCGTTGCTGATTTTCGACAAAGCGGCGAGTGTAACGTTCAGCGGATCATACAGGAAAGAATCGGAGGTCTTTATGGCATATACCGCCGGCCGCTTGTACGTGCCGTATGCTATCGCGGTCGCGCCGAACTGGTTGAAAATATTATTGTCGTCCTTTTTTTCCATGATGCGCGCGCGCGGGAAGACGGCGAATATCTGCTTCTCGAACGTGTCCCGACGCGACCGCGGGACCGCTATATAGAAGACCGCCTGTTCGCCGACATGCGAGACCGCCAATTCCATCGTGAAATGATCGTGATGTATAAGTTTCCGCATGTGGTAATCCGGGAAGAATATCTTGTCCGGGAGCGTGACGAACGGAATGAGGCTCAGGTAGAGCTGTTCCATTTTTTGGATTATTTCTTTGACCGAACCTCCCTTGTCGAGCGGCGTCTCGGGTACCGCAATCTCAAGAAGAACGAATTCCAGGACTTTCGCCAGCGGGTCGTCGGGCCGCAGGCCCGGTATGGGATGTCCTTCCTTCTTGTATTGAATGAGCAAGCGGTGGAAATCGTCCTCAAGGTGAGGATTGCCGATGCGTTCGAGTTCTTTCATTGCGGCGTCAAAGCCCCGCGCGTGCAAAATGCCGAGGAGCTCTTCCATGTCTTTGTCGTTTGCGTCAGGCGTGAGTTCAAGAACTATGCCGGTGCGTGGCTCCGTCGCTTCGCGGATCGTTTTCAGTGCTGTCGGCTGAAGACTCGGCTCGACGGGGACAGCGGCAGGCCGCCATCCGCCTCCCCCGCTTCCGCCGGAACGCGCCTGCTCGCGCAGCTTTGTCAGCTGCGCTTCGGGAGAAAGCTTCGCGGCTTTCGTATCGATGCCTTTATTAGGATTAAATCCAGGCATGCGCACATTATACCGCGCTGCTTCCCGACAGTTGGCTCAAACTCTTGTTCTTCCGCAATGCGGAGCGGAAATTCAATCTTCCTGTCCGTCGGAAAGAGGCAGTTGCTCCCCTCCGCTGCTTGTTGCCGAGGCGTCCAGGCAATTGCCGTAGGTTTGATTATCGCCCTCCATTACAAATGCACTATTGCCCTTGCTCCAAAAAACAAAGGATTCGTCACCGTTCGCGTAGCGGATACCGGAAGCCGAGATGGTCTGATACAACGTCATTTTCCTACCGTCGCTCAGGCTGATTTTTACGCTTCCGCCCGGGGTGGGCGGCATGTCAGGAGAAGCTGGCGGCGTGGACGAGCCCTCGTAGTATGCCGCATCGATATGCTTACCTCCCTCGCACGAATAAGAAACCGAAGCGATTGGTTGCGCGACAAGAGGAGGCACGACTGCGGAAATGCGGATCGGACCGCCTCGAAGAGCGAAAGTAGCCGCCACGAGCACGCCCACTGCCACGAGACCTACGATCACGTGTTTTTTCATACTTTCATTCTATACGAAATCTTTTGGGTCAAAGAAAGAGCGAAGAGGTTCCATTTGAGTGTTCAGTGAGAGCTCGTTGAGATCTTCTTTCGAGAAGAAACGTAATTCTGTGCTTTCCTCGCTCGCAACATATTCATGCAGATCTAAACCTTCTATGCGGTATGCGAGCGTAAGCGTGTAAAACCAGTCCATGCCGCGACGATCTTCAACCCTAGAGGACCATACGTACGTTGGCGCAGTGGCGATGAACGACGGCGCTACTCCCATTTCTTCTTTCATTTCTCTTTGTAACGTGT
>JAFAQP010000049.1 GCA_019246385.1 Patescibacteria group bacterium
TTTTTCAGTCGCTAACGGATCGTAGGGCTTCAGAAATTTCTGATCCATTGAGAGATAGTATCATTTGAGAGTAAAATTTCACTGTATAGAAAGGCAGTGGGCGTAATAAACATTCAAGCCGAATGTGCGAAAGACCCGCTATGTCAATTATCGTTTCGAAAGCGAGGAAAGGATTGCTTGAAAATTGAGAATCGATAGAGGCGGGGCTGATAGAAAAAATAGGTTGGCCCGAATTTAGCTTTGAAGGCGGAAAAGCCTTTCCAGGAAGCCGGCTCGCCCTTCTTCCAGAAATTTCCGAAATCAAGGAAGCGCATCCCCTCGGCAATCGAACTGCTGAACCAATAGTCGAAAAGCCCCGTCATGACTGGATGCTCGCTTACTTCTTTGAGAAAAAAGCCTGCCAGAAAATAAGAAATTTTCAGACTTGGAGAACTCATAAGGGCTATTCCACCGATTAGTTTTTTATCAGTAATGCGGCGCGCGCCGTAGAGAATGATCGGCGTCGCGCCGCTTTTTATACGTAGGCCTATCTCGTTTTTCATTGCCCGCCGCATATAGAATGGAACGGTGCTTTGGAGGTATGCAGCGCCAAATTCTTCCTCTGTCACCGGTTCAATAGTGTATACGCTTCCGAGAAAATCCTTTTCCCATTTACGAAGATCGCGGCGCGCGGTAGCCGACCAGTTTTTTTTATATTCCGGCGAAAGGGAAGTGTATCCAGTTTTCCGATACGGCCGGTCGATGAATTTTATCCATGTGGGCGGCGCGTCAGTGCGCCAAAAGCGTTCCCACATGATCACCCGTATGGGCACGCGTTTTTCTTTAGGCAGAAGCGCGATGTCTGGCTCCTGGTCTCCCTGGTATTCCTCGAAGGAGAATGGCCACGTTCTCCAATATGCCCCGTGAGGCATATCCGAAGGATGCAGTGCTGGCGGAATGCCGAGGGACGGCTGAAATTCCGGCCACGCGCTTCTCGGCACATACCCGTCTTTCTTTTCTAAAGACTTTCGATAAAGTCCTAGGTAATTCCATTTGAACCGCCAGGTATCGTAGCCATCGAAACTCTTGGCGAGAGCGGAGAGATATTCCGTTTTTCTAAAGACGTTCGCGACAAGAATGCCGCGAGGTGCGAGCACACCGGCTACCGTAGCGAGGAATGACCGATCCGTCGCTAAAGAGGATGGTTCGGGACCGAAGAAAAGATCAAGGATAATGAGGTCGTACTGTTCATAAAGTTTTGCAAGCGCCGTTTTCGCGTCTTCGCAAATTACTTGAGGAAAAGGAAAGGGCCGATAAAGCCGGAGTTCTTTGGCGAGCGTTATCATTTCCGGATCGTATTCGACGACAGTAAGCGACGCGTCGGGGAAAAATTCATGCAGCGTTTTTACTTCGCCTCCGCCGCCAAGTCCGAGCATCAGTATCTTTTGTATAAGTCCGGACTCCGAACGTCGGCGTACCCGCTTGAACGCGTCCTTCCACATCGCATGGACCTCCGAACCGGTTTGCTGACAGCCATTCACATACACGGTCCACTTTCCGAACCGTCGCAGCGCGGTTATGCTGCCGTTCTTTTCCGACTGACGTTTTTTGACCTCAAGTAGCCAGCTCATAGGTCATTTTTTTCGGGCAATATTCAATGTCATACCGTACTGTTTTCGCACCATACCGCCGAACTTCTCTTCGATGCATGCACGTATCTCTTCCAGGAATTCTTTCCGGCGATCCGGTTCCATCGCGAGAACGGGGGAAAAAGTTTCCATAAGACGGATATATTCTTTCGCGGAATAGTGCACCGCCATCGGAAAAACCCGGAATAATACCGGGTGAAATAAGTTTTTATCGAAGTCATCCGGCTGCAATTCCGCCACTTTTTTTAAGCGGAAACCCACATCATAGGTTCCGCCGGGCTTATAGCGTTCATAGATCGGCTGAGTCGCCGCGAAAAACTCATCGCCATTTTCGTCTGAAACTCCGTGGCTGTATATGACAGCCAAATGACCGCCTTCCTTAAGAAGCGCATGAGGTTTCCGAAAGCGATATTCCGGCCGCACCCAGTGCAGTGCGGCTGCGCCGTATACGAGATCGAAGGAGTGCGCTGGAAGGCGCGCGTCTTCGAAGGCTCCTTCGAGTATTCGAACGCCGGCGTATCGTTCCAAGTTATTTTTTGCAAGGCGGGCAAGCGCAGGACCCAGCTCTATTGCGGTAATGTCATATCCTCGCGAAGCGAGCGAAATCGTCGCTTGTCCGGTGCCCGGTCCTATCTCAAAAAGTTTCGCTCCCTTCTTCAGCCCGGCCGTCTCGATAAGGACATCGAAAAGCTCGGCTGGATATGTCGGCCGCGAGGCATCGTAGAGAGCCGCTACGGAGTCAAATCCCGTGCGCCAGTTCAAATGATCATCTCCTACGCTGTTCATTGCGCGTGTTTCTCAATAATACTCATTTTGTGGGCAGGAGAGGACTCGAACCTCCAATCCCTTGCGGGGCCACGTCCTAAGCGTGGTGCGTCTACCAGTTTCGCCACCTGCCCGACCACCGGAAAATTGTAGCAGAGAAGCTCCTCCATTTGCCGTTGCTCTACTGATCCGTTAAAGATAGCGCTTGCTGTACGCTATCATCGCGCGCTCGACTATTTTCAGCCCTTTCCCTTTTTGGGTTGCGGAATACACTCCGTCTCGCGAGCGCTTCACTAATCCTTCTTTTCCGAGTTTTTTGAGCTTGCTGGTCAGCGTCCGGCTTGAGATCGTCTCGAGCCAATGCTCGAGCTCGCTGAACCGTTTCGGCCCTTCGGTCAGCGCCCGCATGATGAGCATCGTCCAGGTGTCGGACAACAGCTCCGCCGTACCGGTTATGGGACAAGTCGCTTTCGTGCCCGGTTTCATGCGGAAATCATAGCATGTGTCGCATACTGTACAAAGTACAGTGTAGGCACTTTACAAAGTAAAGTGCCTGGTATACTATCTATGCATACCATAATCGAATATATCTCATGCTTACTATAAAAATCATCTTGGGCAGCACACGCCCTAACCGTTTCAGCGAAAAAGTCGCTTCATGGATAAAAGAGGCGCTACCTAAAAATGACAATGTGACACTGAAATTCCTAGACCTGCGCGATTATCCGATGCCGTTTTACGATCAGCCACTTACGCCGAGCCAAGTCAAAGACGGCAACTATGGGAACGAAACGGTGAAAAAATGGGCGCAAGAGATCCGGGAAGCAGACGGATTCATTTTCATCGTGCCGGAATATAATCACGGCCCTACCGGCGTGCTAAAGAACGCGCTCGACTCCGTCTTTGCCGAATGGAATAAAAAGCCTGCGGCGTATGTGGGTTACGGCGGGGTAGGGGGCGCGCGGGCAATTGAGCAGCTTAAAGAAATAGCAGTAGAACTTGAAATGGCTTCCGTTCGCTCCGCAGTCCATATCATCGCTCCATGGATGCTCCTTAACGACAAAGGAGAACTTAAGCCGGGTGCCCTGGATGCATACGCGCAGCCGCTTCAGACGTTATTCAGTCAG
>JAFAQP010000032.1 GCA_019246385.1 Patescibacteria group bacterium
TGACGCTTTCCTCGCTGGCGGGAGCGATATTCTTTTTTTCCTTCGGTATTGCGCTTGATCTTCTGATACGAATCCAACTTACCCTTTCGCCGTACGAGAAACGGTATTATGTGCGGAGCGTGGCCAAAACATGATATTCGGCTTCCCTTACGCGACACTGTGGGTCTTCGTCGGCTTTTTCGGCCAATTTGTTTTTTTTATGCGTTTTGTCGTGCAATGGATAGCCACCGAAAGGAACAAGCGCGTCACCATACCCATGGCGTTCTGGTATTTGAGCGTTTCCGGCACGATCATCCTTCTTTTTTATTCGATCCATATACGTGACGTCGTTTTCACGACCGCGCAATTCTTGAGCTTGCTGATTTATGGCCGCAACATCGCGCTTGAACTGAAACGCACGCGTTCAGGAAGCACGGAGAAGTAGGATTTGGCTTCCCTTGAAAAGGACCGTCCACGCCGTTTTCGGATAATCGGCGACGAGTTCCGAATACGAGGTTCCGTAGAGAAGCACGGACGCGCCTCGCGGGAGAGAAAGAGACGGCATAACTGGGATGGGGTATCGCAGGCCGCCGTAGTACACAATCGAGAGGACTTCGGAGTCTTTGAACGAATACCAGTCGTATGGATGCTCTTGTGCCAAAATTTCCGCCGCAGCCTTTTCTTCGCGTGCCAATTCATCCGATGCCGAATAATACGGATTGAGGTGATACCCGTTCCATATGGTCAACACTGTCCCAGTAAGAAACACAATTATTGCTCCGACTTTCATGACGTTCCGCGTCGCATTGCTGCGAAGAAGCATAGCTCCCCATAGTCCAAGCGAGAGTGCTATAAAAGGATAAAGGGGTAGAAGATATGTTATAGCTTTGGTTTTGGCCAAGAAAAACACTGCTCCTATCGCAAACACGGTAACGGTCGAAGCAGTTATTGCGGGACGGTGTATCTGAGGTATTCGTTTCCAGAATACCAAAAGGCAAAGAACTGAGAGTGCCCATATTTCCGACCACGGTGCTCCAAAAGCGAAGAAGTATCGTGCATATATTGTGTTAGTCACGCTCGAAAAAAGAGCCTCAGTGAACCTGGTGCTGACGTTATAACTCAGATACTGATCGAAAAAAGACGAACCGAACCGCATCAATTCGTAGAGATGCCAGGGGAGCGCAACAGCTATGCACAGAAGAATCCCCAGCCAAAAAAACTTTTCTTTCGCCCAATCAAATCTTTTGAGTGCTACAGCGTATGCGCAGACGGCAAAAAGTGCGAAAACGGCTATCACGCTTTTTGCGAGTATCGCGCATCCAAGTGCCACTCCGAATAGCAGGAACCAGCGCTTATCTTTCATACCTCGTACAAAACCGTAGGTAGAAAGTATGATGCAGAGAGTCACTAGCGGGTCGACTCGCATTTGTCGGGATGTTTCGATAAGGGGAGCCGTGGTGGCGAGTATTCCTCCCGCAAGAAGCCCAGCTGAAATGCCGCCGAGCAGATCTCCAAGCGCTATCGTTGTGGCAATAAGTCCAAGTCCAGCAAACGCAGAAGGAAAGCGGAGAGCGAACTCGTTCTCGCCAAATGCCCGAACTGACAGATCAGCAAGCCAGAAAAAAAGTGGCGGCTTATTAAGATACGGGACGCCCAGATAAGTAAGTGTCAAAATGTTCCCTCCTACTGCTTCATGTGTGACTTCAGCGAAAGTCGCTTCATCATAATCCTGAAGTGGCGCACTCCCGAGCTTGAAAAGCAACAAAAAAGCTCCGACCATAAGCAGAGCGTAAAAAAACCATCTTTGGACGGAACTCATGCGGATATTATGCGCTGCATTTGCGGTTTTGCTATACTATTTACATGGCGTATGGATACTATGGTCCTCACGACTTCTTTCTCAGCGGAATAATTTCGCTTCTGTGGTGGATAGTAATAATTGTTCTTATTGTTTCTGTTGTCCGTCTCCTTATTATGGGACGCGGAATGCACGGACACTGGCACGACCATCCGCACCCAAGCGACCGGGCACTCGAGATACTTAAGGAACGATACGCTAAGGGCGAGATAGACAAAGCGGAGTTCGAAGAAAAAAAGAAAGTGCTTTCTGAATAATTACCGGGATCGGAAGCGGTCGACAAAGGCTTCCTGCACGGTTTTTTTCCTGTTGCCAATACGATACGACGTCACGGCTGCGCCCGAACGTTCTTGCGGATTGAATGCGGCTTCCCAAGCGATATCTCTGGGAACTGCATCTGTTGTCCAGCTGAAACGGGATTGCACTTCTTTCATTGATATTGTTCTTTCCCTGAATCGCCGCTTCGGGCGCGATTCTCTTTTTTTTGTAATGGCATACAGGCCAAAAAACAGGCTTGCCATGATGGTGTTTTTTCCTATATCCGCCAGTAATTTCCTGTTTTGGGACGCCCTATGTTCTAATGCGAACCGGACCGCTGCACGAACGGCAGCTTCTCCGGCACTTTCTGGAATGTCCGGCATGTATTTATAGTACTTCAAAAATTTGATCCGCTAGAAAGCGGTAACGAAATCGTTTGGGTGGCTACAGGGAATCGAACCCTGATCGAGAGCTCCACAAGCTCCAGTGTTAACCGTTACACCATAGCCACCATGTGTCGAGCGGACGATCCGCATGCAACGCAAAAGCTCAAAGCGGTTTGACTTTTTGCGTTGTGCGCAGGACTGGACTCGAACCAGCAAGCCCTTGCGGGCGCTACCACCTCAAGGTAGTGCGTCTACCAATTTCGCCACCTGCGCAAGAAAAACGGCGCGAAAGTTTCATGCCGTCCGAGCGTCGCGTAGGCAATTTATTCACCTGCGCGTTTTGGTATTCTATTGGTTTCCGCGCCTTTTGCAAACGAAAAACGGCCGTTAGGTCGCTTCGGGAAGCGTTTCTTCCGCAGAATCTTCCGACGGCTGTTCGCTAACCTCCATTGGGACATCATCTGTCGAATCGTTCGTGTCGCTTGAGCCTGTCCCCTGCGCGGCGGCTGCCTGGGCAGCGGCTGTTTCCTTATCCCCCATCGTCGCAAGCGACATCGTGCTCATCTTGCGGAGCTGCCGGCGCTGCTCGCGGGAAGCCTTTTCCTTGATGTAATAAAGTTTCGCCCGACGGACCTTTGAACGGCGCACTATTTCTATCTTGTCTATCATCGGCGAAAAAAGGGGGAATATCTTTTCGACCCCGACTCCTGAAAGCGTGGCGCGAACCGTAAAGGTAGCACCCGCTTCTCGGCCGTGTTTTTTCGCAATCACTAAGCCTTCGAATACCTGCAGGCGCACTTTCCCTTTCTCCCGTATCTTTTGGTGTACGCGTACCACGTCGCCCGAACGAATGTCGAGTTTCTTCCGTTCCTCCACATTGACCGGAGAAATGCTTTTGTTCGCTATCGCGACGACCATAGTGGCCTAAAATAACACGCTGCATCTCATTCCGCAATAACGGAAGCGAAGCGCCGAGCCGCTTCAAGAAAATCGTCCGGAAGAGGTGCTTCGAAAGTTTTTTGCATGCCATTCGGGAGCGGTACGGTGAGTCGGTAGGCGTGTAGGGCGAGGCGTGAAAAGCCGAGAATGCATGTGCGCCCTTTCGCATACAACGGATCGCAGACTACGGAATGATGGATCGATTGCAAATGCACCCGTATTTGATGGGTTCTGCCTGTTTTCGGGCTCACAGAGAGAAAGCTCACCTTTTCTCCGCTTTTTCCGTCATACCCCCGTTCCAGCATTTTCCAGTCGGTAACGGCCGCCCGGCGGGTACCGCTTCCTCGCCCCCGTGCTCCCCAGCGCGGCGGCGAGGAGCGTATGCGTTCAATCTCAGCGTCTATGGTCCCGGCACCTTCTTTCATATGCCCATATACGTAGGCGCGATATTCTTTTTTGACCGAACGTTTCTGGAATTCCGCCTTCATAAAAGCGTGCGCGTCGTTTGTTTTCGCCACTATCATGACGCCTGAGGTCAAGCGGTCGAGCCGATGAACGATGCCAGGCCGGTCTATTATTTCTCCCTGCGGCGACCTCCATGGTTCGCCGACGCCGCGGGTTTGCGGATATTTTTCGACCAAAAAATCGCCGACTGAAAGCTCTTTGGTTCTTCCGTCCGAATGAACGATGAGCCCAGGGGGCTTATCGAGAACGAGAAAGTCCGCGTCTTCGTAGAGTATAGAAATTTGCATGGACGGGAAACTACCTTCCGTGCCTACGCTCGCGTGACTGGAATTCCTTGAAGATCGCTTCGAGCTCTTTCACGGCAAAGTCCGGCCACAGAGTGTCGGTAAAGAATAGTTCCGAATACACGCTCTGCCAAGGTAAAAAATTCGACAGCCGCTTTGCGCCCCCGGTTCGGATAATGATGTCCGGGTCCGGCATACCCCTCGTCCATAAACGCCCGGCAAAATCTTTTTCGCTCACTTCGCTGACTCCCTCGGAAAGAAGCGAATTGACGGCACCGAGTATCTCGCTCCTTCCCCCATATGAAAGAGCGATGTACACGTCGCCAGCTTCATACGTCGCGGTTTTTTCTTCGAGTTCGCGCATGATTTTTTGCAATTTTGTTGAAAAGCGCTCCCTTTGCCCGATGATGCGGATGCGCACTTTTTTTTCGGGCGTTTCATCTTTGGAAAAACTTTCAAGCAGGTCGCCGAGCGCTTTCTCGAACAATTGCATGAGAAAGCCTAATTCCTCCTGGGCGCGATCCCAATTCTCGGTGGAAAAAGCGTACAGAGAGATCGCTGCAAGACCGTACTCGTTCTTGAGCCGAGGATATTCGTCAAAAAGTTTTTTAAGCGCTTCGACACCTTTTTGATGGCCCGAAAACACGGGAAGGCCACGACTTTTCGCCCATCTGCGGTTTCCGTCCATGATGATGCCCACTGAACGAATGGGAGTGTACGGTTCTGGCATTGCAACACTATAACGTATGAACGTATGATTAGGTTTCCGCGCCCTTAGCTCAGTCGGTAGAGCGCTTCATTTACACTGAAGA
>JAFAQP010000088.1 GCA_019246385.1 Patescibacteria group bacterium
TACAAATATGCACGCGATTTTTTACGCGCAGAAATCATCCGGAAATATCAAAAGCATCAATTTCAAGAAGAAGTCCGGCGGCAGCTGCGGGAACAGCTTCTCGAAAAGCTGGGCTGGGGATGGCACTCTTTTGAGGGCGCTTCTAACGATGCGAATGTATACGATTCGATTCACTCCAAAGAGCCCGTTCCCGCTTCAAGCGTAAAAAACGTACAGATCAAAATAGTCGGAACAGCATCCGGTGAGGGGCCAGAATATAAAGGGTCTTCGACGATCCTTCCGGGACATATCGATCCGGAAAACGTATCGCTCGCTAAACGAAGGGCCCAAGATATATCGCCGACCGTAAAACAAGTGCTTAAGGAGTTCGGCATGAGGTTCGATGGTAAAACAGCTGTATTGGGCAAAGAGCTTGAATTCAGTAACGAAGAAATAGAAGAGATGGCGCGCGCCGCTAAGAAGATACCCGGGATATATCCGGTCGAAAACGAGACTACGGCCGCATTTCTTCTTATACGCGAATATAATGCCGGGAATGTACGTGATTCGAAGACAAAGACTCTGCTCGACAAGATAGTGGCTGAAAAACGTGGCGTTGAAATAACGGTAACGTACGATAATACAAAAAAAGAAAAGAAAATTTATCCGCTTCCTTTCGCTATTCTCGCTTTAGGACTTATCAGGTATCTGCCACGCCAGAAGATCAGAGAAAGGTTCGGACCAAGCGTTGATCTGCCAAATCGCGAATTTTCGGAGATATGGAAGGAAGCGTCAAAAGTAGGCGTACGTGAAGCGGGGAGAATGAGCGAACGCTTTATAATCGACGAACTGAATCCGTATCTCGGTACAAAGCAGGATGATATCGGATACATGGATACGGTCATCAAGGGCGTCCAAGAAGGCAAAGCAAGCAAAGCTTTCGCTGAAGTTGAAAAACGTCGGACGGAAAAAGAAGCGGAACTGCTCGCACTGAAGGAACAATCAGCATCGGAGATTTCTGGACCGGCAATGAAGGCAAGATCGCCTCTGAGCGACATAGAAAATTACATACACGCTCCTATAGACGATCTGGAAAAAGAACTTTCATTGGATCTTCTCTACAGATGGCAGAAACGGGATCAAGAAGTGCGTGCTGATCATAAAGATCTTGTTCCGGGGGAAGAAGCGTATTGGCGAGATGCCTCTAAAGTTGCATGGGCGAAGGAAGCCTCGCGTTGGCTTATCCACTTCATGCAAGTCTATTCTGAGAGCGCAGGGCCTGCAGGAGAAGATGCGGTGTATGCGGATCTTGCCCGAACGATACGAAAAATGCAGGCACAAAAGAGGTTCGTTCCTGATGTTCCAGAGAGGAAAAATATACGTAGCAGCATAGTTCCAAAAGAAAAGAAAGAAAGATATAAAAGGAGAAAAAAGATCAAACCATAAATCAAAAAAACCGCACGAATTAATCGTGCGGTTTTTTGTTTGGTAGCCAGTTTAAGCCTAGATCGACATGTCGCGAAGGACATCCGCATTCAGCGTTTCGCTTCCAGAAGCGTCAAGACGGATAGAGTCTCCGTTCTTGTAGCTCGCCCACGGAACAGAAACACGGTTCTTGTTCCAGACTGTTGCGCCTGAGGCCACATTCACCGTATAGCTGTTTCCATTCGCTTGTTTCAGCGTGAAGGAACCATTGCCTACTGCGGAGATGGTTCCGACGTAGAGTCTGTCGCCTGCCGGAACGCCGTTGCCATGGTTCGAAGAAGAAACGGACCCGGAAAGGCTGCCGCTTGAGCCGCCCGAGACGTTCACGTTCACTTGCGCTTCAAGCGCCGAAATGCGCGAGAGAAGCGAAGTTATCTCCGTCTGCAGCTGAGCCACCAGGTTCGAGAGTGCCTGCATATCGCTTCCGGTTGAGGCGTTCGCCGAAGCGTTCACCGTAAAGCCTGCCGAAGCGAGCCTGCTGCTGGATACTCCGCTCAGTCTAAGCGAGGTATTGCCGACCGCCGTACCGGAAGGAATGCTGATGCTTGAAGAGACGTTTCCGCTGGCGTCAGCCGTGAGCGTCGTCATATTGCTGCCATTGAAGTTCACGGTCACCGATTCATACGGTACGAATCCGCTACCTGAGAAGGAGAGCTGCGATCCCACTCCTCCTGAAGGTGAGTTCAATGTGACCGATGCAACGCCGCTGCCGGAATTGGAACTGCCGTTCGATGTGCTGCCGCTGCCGGTCGTGGTGAAGGTTTGGTCGGTGGAACTCGCCATTCCGTTATTAGAGTCAGAGGACAGGACTGAGAAATGATAAGTGGTATTAGGCGAAAGCCCCGTGAGGGTGACCGTGTGGGTCATACCGAGGCTCGAATCGAGCGCCGTCTGAGTGGAATAGACGTTGCTTGAGCCGTACGATACCTGCGAATTGGCGTTCGTGCTCGTATTCCATGTGATGACCGCCGTATTCGATGAAGGCGTTACCACCACGTTCGAGACCGAGCCAGTGTCAGCCCGCGCGACCAAGGATGCTCCAAAAAAGAGCCCAAGGGCGGCAAGGGCGATACCTGCATACCAAGATCCCTTAGTAAGTGTGTGTTCCATATATGCTGAGATTATGCGCGTGTTAATGCTTCTAAACTTAAAGAAACTTACCTCGAACGCAATGAATAGAAGATGAATAGGTATGGAGTGATATCATTTCGCGTATGAATCCTGATAGGGGTTATCGGAAAGCCAACATGCCGGAAGGAGCGAAGCGGGTGTTCGAAGGGAAGATATTCGATGTATACCAATGGGAGCAGGAGCTCTATGACGGCTCTACTACTATCTTTGAGCGCATTACCCGTCCGGATACCGTGGTAGTATTCCCCGTGCTCCAGGACGGCCGCATTCTCCTCATTGAAGATTCCCAGCCTGACAGAGAGACGGTACTTACGCCGCCTTCCGGACGCATTGAAGAAGGAGAAACGCCCGAAAATGCAGCAAGGCGCGAACTTCTGGAGGAAACGGGCCACAGCGTAGAGGCTCTCCACCCTTTGTTTGCTGAAAGACCTCTCAATAAACTGGACTGGATGATTTATGGGTTCATAGGCCGCGGAGCAAAAAAAGTACGCGAGCCGACGCCTGACGCAGGTGAAAAAATCGCTCTTCGCCCGCTTTCTTTCGAAGAAATGATCGAAACGTGCATGAAGCGGGGCCGCGGGTTTAAAACGGATTTCGGCAATGTGTTCTTCGAGGCGCTTTTAGATTCCGAAAAAATGGATGCGCTCAAAAAAAGTTTTTTTGGTTGAAGGACGACACGAAAGCCGATACAGTAGCTTTGCCGGGCCTATAGTTCAGCGGTAGAACGCGTCCATGGCATGGACGAGGTCGGGGTTCGACTCCCCGTAGGTCCACACATACGCAGCATGTAAGGAGATAATGGAGTAATTTCTCCCTGCATGGGATAATTGTTATGATGAAGCTAGAAGGTCGCGTCGATTCGGTTTACAGAAGCGAGAATGGCGTCGAAAAATATCCGCAACAATTTATTGAAGTTGACTTGGAAGGCATCCTCGGAGACTCGCACGCGGGTTTTTCAAGATCTGCCGGCGGCAGAAAAAGCGAAAGGCGGTATCCTAGAGGCACCAAAATACGAAATTATCGTCAGTGGTCTGCGGTATCTATAGAAGAGCTCGCGATTATTGCGGAAAATATGGGAATACCCTCGATAGATCCGGGATGGATCGGAGCGAATGTGGCACTTCGGGGTGTACCCGAGTTTACTCAATTGCCTAAAGGAAGCACATTCGCTTTTCCTGAAAAAGCGGTGCTTTTGGTCGAGGAAGCGAACTTGCCGTGTACGGCGCCCGGCGATGTCATCGGCTCCAAATATTCTGGCAGGAACTTCAGACCAAATCTTTTTCCGAAAGCCGCCATGGGTAGAAGAGGCTTAGTAGGAGTGGTTGAAAGACCAGGGATCATCAGAATCGATGATGTCGTCATTGTTGAGGTGTATGAACCAAAAATTTACTCCCTGCCGCCTCTGACGCATTAATTCGTCCACTCCCGTCTATTGCGGAAAAGTTGGCTACTCTGCTAGTGTTAGCTCCGTATGGCGCGGGACCCAAAAAAAATGCAGCTTTTCGAACATGTCACGACCTGGATAGGCTCTGTGCCTTCTCTCGTGCTCCATACGCTTTTCTTTGTCGGCTCGTTTATCGCCGGCATCCTCCATCTTGCGGACTGGAATACGGTGCTGCTGGTCCTCACGACCCTCGTTTCACTCGAAGCCATTTACCTTTCCATATTCATTCAGATGACCGTGAACCGGCACGCTGAAGAGCTTGAAGATGTGAGCGAGGACATCGACGAGATCCAGGAGGACATCGACGAGATCCAGGAGGACGTCGACGAAATTCAGGGCGACGTCGAAGAACTTTCCGAAGAGGACGAAGCGGAAATGAACGGCCGCGCGAAAGAGCAGGTGTCATTGGAACAATTGACACAGGATGTCCGGCGGGTCTTGGAGGATCTCGAAACCCTGAAAAAGCAATAACTTTTTTCGGAAAAACGACCGTGATATCATCCCTCTGACATGCAGGAAGGTTTGCATATTTCGCTCTCGCCGTCGCAGATCGGCACTCTGTGGGGCCTGCCGATAACGTCGACCTTGCTCACAAGCTGGTTCGTGATCGCCGTACTTCTCATCGGGACATATTTCATTGGCCGATCGCTCAAACTCGTGCCCGGAAAGGGACAAGTCGCCGTGGAAGGGGTCGTCGGATTCGCGCTTTCCTATATGGAAGAGACACTTGAAGACAAAGCGCTCGCACGCAGATATTTTCCCCTCATCACAAGCATTTTCCTTTTCATACTCTGCGCAAACCTCGTCGGCCTGTTGCCATTCGTGGGTCCCGTTGTGGTCCACACCGCTTCCGGAGAAGTGCCACTCCTCTGGCCGGTCAATACCGATCTTAATATTCCTCTCGCACTCGCGATCATCGCCTTCATTGCGATAGAATTCGCGGGGATAACGGTTCTTGGCGGCTTGAAGTACGCGAAGAAATTTGTTAATTTTAAGTCTATCCCAGGCTTTTTCGTCGGGATCATAGAGTTCGTGAGCGAGATAGCGCGGCTC
>JAFAQP010000089.1 GCA_019246385.1 Patescibacteria group bacterium
GCGGAATTACCCGGAAGCGCCGAATCCGGCACGGGGACATATGCGCTCCCATTCCAGTAATAGACGTGCACTGAAAGGGACGCCTGCGGTGAAGATGAACCAGTGAATGAAAGACTGTTCCATGCTGAAAGATACTGCGGAGCGATCGGCATCGAATACCCGCTTCCCGAAGCGGGATAGGAGCCCGCAGTGCCTGAGAGCCGGAGGGAACCCCCAGACACTGTCGCGCTTGTGGTGGCGGACAGCTGCGATTGGTTCGCAAAGCTGTCGGTAAAGTTTGCCTGGGCTGCCGGACTGAATGTAGAGACTGCGAGAGAGCCGAGCGCGTCGATCGCTAAGCTTATGGTACTTGTTTTTTTATTTATGACGGCAATATTGCCTGGAGAAGGGTTTGGATTTTGGGCCGTTACGTTATAGGTTTGCGCCGTCGAGTACCCGCTTTTGGTCGCCGACACCATGTAATTGGTTGCAACCGGTGTTCCAGGGAAAGTTACGACTCCCATGGAGTTCGATTCCACGGTGACGTCGATGGCGGGGGTTGTCGAAGGGTTCACCACGCGTACGCTTGCTCCTTCAATAGGCTTTGCGAAGGCGTCGAACACGTTCACCGTGAGCGTGCCGCCATTCGCCAGCGTTTCTATGCCGGGAGGAGCGATTTCGGTGACCGCAAAGGTCGAACGCGGAGATCCGGCGACCATCCAGTCGGCCTCCACCCGTACCGTTTTGTAATCTGCGGTGATGCCATTCTGGTCGCTCGCTCCCGTGCCGTCGGCGGGGTCATCGACGTATTGAACCAGGGTGGAAAGGGTATAGGTAATATTGTTCAGTGTCTTCTGCTCGGTCTGCGGGATATTACCGCCCGGAATGCCGCCCACAGTGCCGACCGCGTCATATGAGAGCCCTCGTATATATTCGAGTTTTTCATTGACGAGGGCCACGGCTCCAGTCTTTGCTTTGGTGGAGAAAACGAGATTGATGGAGAGCTGGAACGCGGCAAAAAGTCCTAAAAATACGATAAGGAGTATTGCGATGCCGACGAGCATTTCTATGAAGGTCATTCCTTCCGCCGCTCGTCGGGTGTGAAAAAAGAAAAAAGGCGCTGCGTTGCCGTCCTGCGATCCTGTGCGCAGCATCTTCCTTTCTTTGCGAAGCGGCCTCATCCGATGGCGTTCGACAGCGAATAAATCGGCGCGATCATTGAAATCGCGAAAAATCCTACAGCCGCGCCGATCACAAGCATGAGAAAGGGTTCGATGATGGTCGACAGATCTTTCGTCTGTCGCTCGACAGACTCTTCATAAAATTCGGCTGTTTCCTTCAGAAGTTCCGCTACCCGTCCCGTTTCTTCGCCAACCGCTATCATTTCGGCGACCAAGGGCGGATAGAGGTTCGGATGCTTGGCAAAAGCCTCGGAAATGGGTGCGCCCTTTGTAACGGCGGCTTCTGCTTCGGAAAGCACATTTTTGAAATAGTGATTTCCAACCACGTCCCGTGTGATCGTCAGCGAATAAATCACGTCAACCCCCGCAGAGAGAAGCGAAGCCAAGGTCCGCGTAGTGCGCGCTGCGTTTGTTTCGCGTATCAACCCTCCGATAATGGGCATATGCAAAAGCACCCAGTCGACAAAACGCGCGCCGGGCGCGGTTCGCAGTCCGGCGATGAATAAAAATACCAGAATGAACGCTCCTAGGACGACTTGCCAAGTGTGCGTCGTTAGAAACTTGCTTGCGGTAATGATGAAGGTCGTCGTAGGTGGCAGCTGGGCGTGCACTTCTGCGAAGGTCTGGCTTAAGGTCGGCACGACATAGATGAGCATCAATACGCCAATTACCACCATGGCGCACACAACGATCGAAGGATAAATGAGTGCGCCTTTCACTTTTTTTGTCAGGTTCGACGCCCGCTCCATCTGTACCGCGACGACTCGTAGCGATTCCGACAATTTGCCCGATTCTTCCCCCGCCCTCGCCATTGATACGAAAAGCGGTGAAAAAACCCGCTCGAACTTGCTCAGCGCGCCCGAGAACGTATTACCTTTTTTCACGTCCGCAATGATCGAATTCAGTATCGCTTTCATGCGCGGATTCTTGCTCTGCCGCTCCATGACGGAGAGCGCCCGAGAGGTCGTGAGCCCCGCTTCGAGCATTGCCGCAAGGTTTCGGGCGACCACTACTTTTTCATCGAGCTTGACGGAACCGAAAGCGTTCGTAAGTATCGAAAAAGAGAAGCGTCCCTGCCTCTCTTCGGAAAGAGAAATCACCCGGTCGCCGCGCGCACGTATATCTCGGTATGCGGCGAAACGGTCGGAAACATCGAGTTCCTCATTGTACGTGTCTCCGTCTTTGGTGACAGCGGTCAACCTAAATTTCACTATTTTAGTATAACAACCGAATTGCCTCTGAACCGAAGGAAGTGGTGGTGGTGGGTCGCGTTATCAGAGACTCGCTCAAGAATGTAGTGCTGAAAAGTTATTCCGTAATTACGCGCAGCACTTCTTCGATCGTCGTTATGCCGAGAACTGCCTTATAGATGCCGTCCTCAAGCATGGTCAGCATGCCCTCTTTTTTTGCCTGCGCTTCGATGGCGTCCGCGGTCGCTCCTTTCACGATAAGATCCCGGACTTCGTGCGTCACCGGGAGAACTTCATGTATGCCGATGCGGCTCGCATAGCCGTCCGGACAGATGCCGTTCTCTTTCGGCTTATAAAAAGGAATGTCCTTCAGCGTCGCTTTTGGGCCGACACGCTTTTCCTCTTTGAGGACCGACAGCACATGCTCCATGTCCACCCGGCTTTCCAGCTCTTTCAGTTCGTCTGCGGAAAGACGGTATTCTTCCCGGTCGGCGCAAAGCTGGCGGACGAGCCTCTGGCCGACGATGACCCGTAGGGTCGATACGAGAAGGAACGCCTCCCCTCCCATGTCGATAAGCCGCGGGATACTGGCTGCGGCTGAATTCGTATGCAAGGTGGAGAGAACGAGGTGGCCCGTCAATGCGGCGTTGACGGCAAGATCGGCTGTTTCCGAGTCGCGTATTTCTCCAACCATGATAATGTCGGGGTCCTGACGCACGAGAGAACGGAGGCCGTTTGCGAACGTGAATCCTATTTCTGGCCGTACCTGAGTTTGGTTCACCCGAGCCATCTGATATTCGATTGGATCCTCTATTGTTGATATGTTCACGTCCGGAGTATTCAGGATATCGAGGATGGTATACAAGGTCGTCGTTTTCCCGGAGCCGGTCGGTCCGGTAACCAATATCATTCCGGTCGACTGTTTTGTGGCTTCGTGGATGCGTTCGAGACCTAATCCGTGGAATCCCAGGGATTCAAGCGTATATCCTCCGCCTCCCTCGCGGAGAAGACGCATTACTGTTTTTTCGCCGTAATAGGTAGGCAGTATCGATACGCGGAATGAAACCCTTTCGCCGTCTGCTTCCATCTTAAACCGGCCGTCTTGAGGCAGGCGTTTTTCATCGAGCTTCAGACGCGACAAGACCTTAATGCGGGCCGTGATGCCTGCTGCGATATTTTTCGGCAGCTCCATCGCGTCATGCAGCAACCCGTCAATGCGGTAACGGATGAGAAGCGAGTCTTCGAGAGGCTCTATATGAATGTCAGAGGCATCCTGAATAACAGCGTGGCGCAAAAGCGTATCGACGACTTTTATGACCGGGACGTCTTCGGCGAGCTTCTGCAAGCCCTTCTCGTCAAGGTTCGACGTATCGCCCATCGAAAGCGATGCGCTCTTTATGATGTCGCCGAATTCTTCCTTGAGGGTTTTCTGGTAGAGGAGGAGGGTTTTTTTGAGGGATGCGGTGTCGGTGAGACGCGGAAGTATCTTCAGCCCCACTTTCTTTTGTATGAAATTGATTCCTTCAAGATCATTCGTGTCGAGCATGGCGACCTCCAGAGCATCCTCGGTTTTTTTGTACGCGACGACGTTGTGTTTCCGGGCGATGGGTTCCGGAATCAGTGAGAGGACGGAAAAATCTATCTTAACTCCCGCAAGCGATACGAAGGGTATGCCGAGTATGTGCGCCTGCATGCGGCGTACATCGTCTTCGCCGATGACGCCGCTTGAGATAAGTGCGTCCGAAAGCGGCTGCTTTTTTTCTTTCGCTGTTTTCTCGGCTGACTCGATGTCCTTGCGGGAAACCAAGCCGGAATCAAGGATGAATGTTTTCAGCTGTGTGTCCGCGACGCGCATTATCTATAGCGTATCATTCAAAAAACTCTGATTGGAGAACGCGCACCGATCATTCCGAATTAAAACTCGATAAACGTCGGCGTCACGTTGACGGTGGCCGCGGAGGATGAGTTCCCTCCTGCGCCGGTGCAGGCAAGAGTGAAGACGGTGCGCGCCGCTATGGTTTGCGCGAGTGATCCCGAGGTGCCGGTTGCAAGAGAAGTGTGGCCTTTGTCGTCTGAAAGCGTGCAACTTGATGCGTTCGTCGAACTCCAGGTGAGTGTGGTCGTGTTGTTCTTGCGCACAAAGGTCGGGTTCGCATTTAAGGTTGCGGTGGAGGCTGGCGTCGGAGGCGGCGCGGGTGGCTGGGTCACATTCACGATGGCGTTTGCCGTCGGCGAGCCGTCTGGCCCGGCGCACTGGAGGGAATAGCTGGTCGTCTGGCCCGGCGTCAGAACGACATTCCCGTTCATCGCGCCGCCAGTAGAGAAACCGCTCGAACTGTTGCTTGTGGCGCCCGTGCACGTCCAGCACATGAGCGCGCTGTCCCCTTTGTTGATGGTAATCGACGGGCCGGTGCAGGCATGCGTGGTCGAGGTGTAGGGGCCGACGTAGAGAGAGGCCGTCACGGAACCCTGTGAATTGCCGCTTCGGCAAATGCCGTCGGTCCCTAAGGTCTGGTTCGGAGGGCAGCAACCCGCGGCCGGGGGATTAGTCTGATAGGTGTAGCCTTGCTGTTGCTGCGAGGCGGTGCACTGCTGAGGGGGAGAGGAGACGCACGTTCCGTCGCTTTGCGTCGTTTGCCCGGAAGGACAGGACGCAGTGATCGTAGTCCATGCATAATCACAATTGTTGCTGCTCGGCGCGCAGTGTGTAGAAGGATACGCTTGCGTATAAATTCGCGCGTTAAAGAGATAGGTGCCCGCAAGAGTTGGCGTGAAAGAATATGCGGCTGAAGAAGCTCCGGTGGCGCCTCCCGAAAGCCATCCGTCATTGTTATCGGCAATGCCGGTCGCGACCAAGGTATCTCCTGAGCTTGCCGCGAACGTGGCGGAAATATGCGAAGTTTGTCCGACAACGACCGGGGAATCAGCAGTTATGGTCGCGGTCGGAGGATTCGGCGAAGAGGCACATTGGCCGTTTGGCTGTAGCGTCTGGCCCGAGGGACAGCATTTTGTGGTTCCGCCGTTTTCTTGAAGCGTCTGCCCTGCAGGACAGGAATTATTTATCTGCACCAAAACCTGCGCGTAATTTGTCACCGTGGGACAGTGCGCGGTCGCACCGCGCGCGTAAAACACATACGAATTCCCGCCAGTCGATGGCGTTACCCAGCTGTAGGTCCTGGGACTTACGCCTCCCGAGCCTCCTGAGAGCCAGTTACTGGTATTGTCCGCAATACCGGTTGTCGTCATTGAATCGCCGGGCCCCGCGGTGAATGCCGCACTCAGATTCACCGTTGTTCCCGGATCAACAGTTATCGTTTCGGTTGAGCCGTTTGCGGTTATGGTAGAAGAAGGAGGTGTGCATGTTTGATCCGAAACATTGATGACTCCGTTTGCAGAATTTCCTGGATAATCTACGGTGTCTCCTTTTGCATAAAAGGCGTAGGTACCCGCGCTCGGCGCGATCCAGCCGGTGCTTCTTGAAGCTGCCGCGTCC
>JAFAQP010000002.1 GCA_019246385.1 Patescibacteria group bacterium
CGCGACCGGTCGAGTTTTTCGTGAAGAGGCATTTTGAGAATGGCCTGGGCCGTCCCTGTAACTGCAAAAAGCACGAGCGGAAATAGCGCCTCAAACGCGTTTACCTGGGATACGGCGGCCAAAATGACTGCCTGGCCCAATAAAAGCGCGTACATCCCGTCAAAAAATTTACTGAGAACGGTTCGCGGCAGAAACAGCCGCACCGACCGGCCCTTAAGCAGCCGGCTTTTGCCCCGGAGAATAACGAAGATAAGAATGCAGACTGAGGCAAGGAGCCACAGGGAGGTGAAAAAACTCGGCGAATTGACGCCGTATGCGCGGTTTAAATATTTGAATGCGTATAACTCTGCCCCTCCATAGAGAATGTTGAAAAGGAAGATCGTCCACACTGCACGAGTCAGTTCTGGTTTGAGGCGGTGGGTTTTCGAATCAATCGAGAACGCGATGCCGCCCGAAACAAGGCATAGAATGCCGAAAATTTGCAGCGAGGAAAGATGGACATGGAGGATGCCGATATCGATGAACAAGAAAACGAACGGTGTAAAATATGCGGCGGTCCCTATCGACGTCACCTCTACGTGTCGAAGCAGATAGGTGTACAGAATGCTAAGCAAGGCGGCGAAAGGCGCAAGGAGAAATATGGCAGGATGGAAAAAAAGTCCCAACGGCCCGAACCAGCCGAGGAAACCGACTGCAGCGGTCATCACGGAAAAAAGAAACGGGCGATAGAACGAAGCGATATCGGGATCTATGGAACGGACGGAAAGGAGAACATTCTTGTCGAGTACGTTCTCCCCCGCGTTCGCAAATAGCGACGCGAGCATGTAAAGCTGCCACATGGAAGGTGCGCTGCGCTTCAGCGCACCGAAAAGCTAGCGCGCGCGGTTACCATGACTTCCTTTTGAATCGACTGCGTATCATATTGGCCGTAATCGGATACATCGACCGAATTCGGCGGCAAAACCTGCACAACGCCCGAAGACGCCGAACGCAAGACTCCGATCGACTGACCGCCCGCTTTTGCGAGTTCCGTCGCGCGCGCCTTTGCGTCTTTTATGGCGTCCGCAAGCAAAGAGACGCGCAGTTCGGGAAGGTTCGAAATATAGAATTCAAGCTGATTATTCGAGATAAAAATTCCTTTGGCGCTCAAGGCAGAAATATTTTTTGCGAGCGCATTCAAACCTTCAACGTCTTTTGAATTTACCGTAACCTCCTGCCTTAAATTATATTCGACCGGGCCGTTATTGTTGTACTGTTGCTCGGTGAACACCTGAGAGATCGTAACAGCGCTGTCCGGTACATTGTTCTGTTTCAAAAAATCCTGAATCGCTCCGAGGTCTTGCGCCAAAAGCGGATAGCCGCTTTGCATATTTGTTTCGCCCACTTTTCTTGTGATATCGATCGTCCATTTGACGGTATCCGCCGTCACTTCTTTTTTCGCGGAACCGGTGACCGAGAGCACGTTATCGAGCGCATGAACAGAATAAAAGGCGTAGGATGCAATTGCAGAAGCGATCACGAACGCCCCGCCCATGATCAAAGGAATATACGGCGGCAAAATGAGATGCATTCTCGCGTCTTTGTCTTTTGTTGCAGAGGAAGGAAATAATTCCATATAGCTATAGTAGCGCAGTTTTTGCATTGAACGGTGTAAAAAAGAGAGATACGCCCGCTTTTTCATATGCGGCAACTGCAGATGAGAGAGCACGGGGATCGCTCACATCCTGAAACGGGAAGAGCCAATCAGCCGCTTCGCTGAAACGGGCAAAAGGTTCCGATTCTGCGAATGTATTGGCGGCCTGCAGGGTGTCTTCGGCCATGCGCTGCCAGTGCGGATCCACTTTCCCCGGCTGGAAAAGGGCTAATATTCGGATTGCGTCAGACAGATCAGGAGAGCGTGCCCCAGTGAGCGATATATGTTCTTCATCCGGTAGGACGGTGTCTCCTTGTCGGAAACGCATAAGCTTGCCAGCTAGTGATACGTTACCCGGCTTGCCCTCAAAATGCTGTTTTTTGACTTCGGCAGGGAGGCCATCGAACACATGTTTTGCCATTCGGCAGATATGTGCGAATTTTTGTACAAAAGGATGCGAAAGACTGACGTCGTACTCCCATGTGCCCACGGAATCTACTACCGCAGCCGACACTCTGTCCGCGCCTTGGCCAAGTAGTGTTTTGTAATCAATGAGGGATAAGACTTCTGCGGAAGTAGGCGGCATCGGCATTGGTTGCATCGCTTCCTCATACGTCAGCTGGGAACCTGATGCTGCTTCTCGCGCCTCTGCCACGAGGGCGAGGGGATGAGTATGGAAAATCTGAACATGCGTATGCGAATCCGCAAGGTAGGGCTTCACCCAAGAAGGCGGAAGATTGGGAAACGATTCGTCCTTAATTCCTTTGTGGACCCATCGCGCGGAGGTGCCATTTTGTATGAAAAAAGACGTCCGATCACCTTCGTCTTTTAGCGCCTTATCATGAAGAAAGATGATGCCCGAACTTCTGGTTTCCTTAAAATGTTCTGCACGCGAAGAGAGGAATGTTCTGGCTTCTGCGACTTGGGGGAGAAGAGCGGAAAGAAATATCGCCCCGACCGAAGCACCGAATGTCCGTCGGCTGATACCCCCTTCCCGGCCGATATCGAAAGCCATTTTTGCGTTATGAAAACCCTCCTAAAGTATAGGATGAGAACGGTTCGTCAAGGGAGGATCGGATTCCTTTCTGTGACTAGCGTGTACGCTCTGCCGCCGCTTTGAGAAAAGCGGTAAACAATGGATGCGGTAAAAGGGGGCGTGCCTGGAGTTCGGGATGGAACTGGGTGCCGAGCATAAAAGGATGTTCGCTTTTCGGCAGTTCCGCTATTTCCATAAGGATGCCGTCCGGAGAAACGCCCGAAAAAATGATTCCTCCTTTTTCGAACTGCTCTACGTACGCCGGATTCACTTCATACCGGTGCCGGTGTCGCTCTTCAACTTCAGAGGCCGAATACGCTTTTTCCGCAATAGTGCCTTTTTTTATTCGCGCCGGATACACGCCCAAGCGCATCGTCGCTCCGTAATTTTCATTCGCCAGTATGTCCTTCTGCTCCGGCATGACATCAATGACCGGATGCGTCGCATCGGAATCTATTTCCGTCGTGTGCGAGCCGGGAAGCTTGAGCACATTTCTCGCGTACTCGATAAGCATGAGCTGCATGCCGTAGCATAATCCGAAGTAGGGAATTTTTTGGGTGCGCGCGTATTCGATGGCTAAGATTTTTCCTTCGATGCCCGTCTCGCCGAATCCGCCGGGAACGAGAACTCCATCATAGGCGTCGAGAGCGGAAACCGCTTTTGCGTTTTTTTCGAATTCCTTCGCGTTGACCCAAGTTATCGAGGCGCGCGCTCCTACTTCGGCCGCGGAATACTTGATCGCTTCGATGACCGAAAGATACGCGTCGGAGAGCACGAAATCGCCCGTATCGAAATACTTTCCCACTATCGCGATCTTCACCTCCTTCTTCGCATTTTTTATTTTCGAGACGAACCGCTCCCAATCCGAGAGGCCGGATGTCGGCTTTTTCGGTAGTTTCAAAATCTTCAAAAGCAGATCGCCGATCTTTTCGCGCTCGAAATTAAGCGGAACGTCGTATATGGATTCGACGTCGGGCGCGGAGATTATCTGCTCGGCCGGCACGTTCGAGCTTATGGCTATTTTTTCTTTGCGCCGCTGGTCCAGGGGTTGCGAAGAGCGCGCGACGACGATGTTCGCCTGGACGCCGTAGGAATTCAGCTGCTGTACGGCGTTTTGCGTGGGCCGCGTTTTCATCTCGCCCAGATTCCCCGGCACCGGAAGATACGATACGAGAACGAATATGACGTCTTCCGGATGCTCAAGCTTCATTACGCGCGCCGCCTCGATGAATAACGCGTTCTGGAAATCCCCCACTGTGCCTCCGACCTCAATCACGGAAATATCGGATCCGTTCTGATCCGTGGCGAGACGAATCCGGCGAATGATCTCGTCGCGGACGTGCGGTATCGCTTCGACACACTTTCCCTTATAGCCGAGATTCCGCTCTCTCTCGAGAACGCTCTGATAGACCATGCCGCTTGTCATATAATCCTCCGGTTTTAAAGAGACATTCAGGAAACGCTCGTAATTTCCCATGTCCTGATCGGTCTCTAGACCGGAACGCAAGACGAACACTTCGCCGTGCTCGGTTGGATTCATGGTTCCCGCGTCCACGTTAAGGTAGGGATCAATCTTCACCGCGTTTACCTTGTAGCCCTTGCTTTTCAGAATGAGGCCGATTGATGAAGTGGCGATGCCTTTGCCGACGCCGCTCATTACGCCGCCGATGACGAAAATATATTTATGTTTTTTAGAAGATGGTTTCCTGCCTGTTTCGGCGTTTCGACGGGGGGCGTCACCCGATCTTTTTTGTTTTGATCGGGTAACTGCCATATCGAGCTAGTCTAGCACGACCCTAAAACCGGGCACAAACTCAAATGCTAATCTCTCCAAATGGCCAGGCGACGTATCTGCTACGTGACTCCAACCCACTTTTCCAAGTTCCGTAGCGGCTACTCTTTGTGCCGTTTGCAAATATGCAAAAGCTCTTCCGGCGCGCTCGGCCGTTACGGAAGAAAGCGCCTCAAGGGCGCGAGCGATCCTTCGTTGTTCGCTCGGTGTCCACGGAGAGGCGTCTTTCGGCGACAGGTTCTTTAAATGGATAGATGCCTGTGCCCACCCCTCGTATCCGTGAGAAAAACTCATTCAAACACTTGTAGCACTTAGAAGGATATTGTCAATTACACGGAAAGATACTTCCGTACGGCGAGGAAGGAAGACACTGCTCCTAAAAGCGCTCCGGAGACCAAAAGCACCAAGAAAAAGAGGCCGAAATGAGAAATGTAGTAAGAGAGAATATCTGCGCCGAAAAGCGTTTCGGCGGGACCTTTGAGAAGCAAAGAGAGAGGGAAAAAAACAAGAAGCGCGATGACCCCGGAGATCAAGCCGTACAGCGTGCCTTCCACTACGAAAGGTCCGCGAATGTACATGTTCGACGCGCCCACGAGCCGCATGACCGATATCTCTTCCCTCGCCGTGTAAATAGCGAGGCGTATGGTATTGAAAGTGATAAGCACGGAAGCAGCTGCGAATATAAGTATGGTGCCAAGCCCGAAACGCTGCACGTATTGCGTCACTTTCTGCAGCTGGTCGATCACGGTCTTGTTCTGCTGATAGTTCACCGAATCGATGAAGGGATTGCCCGACGAATCAGTCGTACGATCCTGCAAGAACTGCGCGATGGCCTCATATTGGGAAGGATCTTTTGCTTTTATCGAGAGTTCGGCGCCGAACGGGTTAGAACCGAGCTCGTCCAGAGCCTGGAGCGTCAGCTGATCGTTCTGGTGCTTCGCGCGGAAGGCAGCTAACGCGTCATCGCGGGACGTATAAGAGACGCTCGCAACCTCGGGAATATGCTCCAGCTGTGTTTTGAGATCGAGAATGGCCTGCTCGCTCGCATTGGTCACGAAGTATACGTTCACGTCCACCTTGTCTCGGACGTATGACACAAAGTCCGAAACCAGGGCGTTCACGAACATGAGCGAGCCGACGATGATTAACGTCATGGTCATCACGAACACGCTCGCCAGGGAAACGAAGCTGTTCCTCATGAGGCTCGTGAGTCCCGAACGCAGCACCCGTTTTATCTTGGTCCACATCATGATGGATCAGAGTACATATCTTCCTTCTTTATCGTCGCGCACTATGCGGCCGTTGTCCATGGTAATGACGCGTTTCCCCAATGCATCCACCACTCCTTTATTATGGGAAGTCAGAATGACTGTCGTGCCGAGTTCATTGATGCGCTTCAGGATCTCCATGACCTGACGCGTATTCAGCGGATCAAGGTTTCCCACCGGTTCGTCCGCGAGCAAGACGTCTGGCTGATTGACGATGGCGCGCCCTATGGCGACCCGCTGGCGTTCCCCTCCTGAAAGCTCGCGCGGGAAATTAAGGGCTTTATCGGCAAGATCGACAAGCTCGAGAACGTGCGGCACGTCGGCGGCTATTTCTTCGTCTGAACGGCCAGCTGCTTCCATGGCAAAGGCAATGTTCTCATACGCAGTTTTCTGCGGAATGAGGCGGTAATCCTGAAACACGGTGCCTATTTTCCGCCGCAATCTCGACAACTTGCTTTTCGGTATGGTCGCGATGTCGGTAGATTCGAAAAAAACGCTTCCTGAGCTCGGCGACTCTTCCGCCAAAACCATTTTCAAGAGCGTCGTTTTTCCCGCTCCGGAATGACCGACGACAGAAACGAATTCTCGCGGACTTATGGAAAGCGTGACGTCCTCAAGTCCGACCGACTGGTCGTTATAGATTTTCGTGACGTGGTCGAAATAAATCACGCTCGCCATTATACCGCGCTCTTTTCAAGAGCGTCTATGAACGGATCAAGTCCACCCGAGAGAACCGCATCCGTATCATGCGATTCAAATTCAGTGCGATGATCTTTGACCAGCTTGTACGGATGCAGTACGTACGAGCGGATCTGACTCCCCCATTCGTTCGCAATTGTGCCCGCGATCGAAAGCCCTTTCAATTCTCGCTCCCGGGCTTCTTCCTCCTTTTTGAATAGTTTCGCGCGAAGAAGGGCGAGTCCGCGCTCGCGATTCGCCTGCTGGCTACGTTCCGTCGACACATGGACCGAAAGATTCGTTGGCCGGTGCACGATGCGTACGGCTGTTTCCCGTTTGTTCACATTCTGGCCGCCGGCGCCGCCGGAGCGCGCGAACTGCACTTCAAGATCTTCTTCCTTTAGCGTCGCACCTTCGCCTTCGGGAATTTTCGGCAGCACTTCGACCAGGGCAAAACTCGTCTGGCGCTTCGCGTTCGCATTGAACGGGGAAATACGCACCAGGCGATGCACGCCCGCCTCGTGTTTCAGCCTCCCGTATGCACCTTTGCCAGCGACCTCGAAAGTGACCGAGCGGTACCCGCCGTTATCGTTTTCGTTCTCGTCAAGAAGGGAGAGGCGCCATCCTTTTTTCGCCGCATAACTTTGATACATCCGGTAGAGTATTCCCGCGAAATCTTCCGCGTCATCGCCTCCCGCGCCCGCAAGAATCGAAAGTATGGCGGCGCCTTTGTCGTAGCGGATTGGCCCTTCCGAAACTGCGGAAAGCTCTTTCATTTCGCGTATAAGCTTCTGCGCGCCTTCGACGTCTTTCCAGAAATCCGGCGCTTGCATTGCCGCCTCGATCTCTTTCACTCGCTCTTTTGCTTCTTCTGGGGTCATGTTGTGCCAAGTATACGGCGTGCGCGATAGCCGACCAAACCGCAGAGGCGGCCAGCCTCTCATGCTCTCTGTATTCTGCGCCTGGTGTACCATTGAAGAAACCATGATAGAGGCAGTCGTTTTTGTCGCGAACGCGGCCGTACTCGCTATAGAGGTGATCGGCGGAAGAGCGTTCACGCCCTATTTCGGCAGCTCGGCTGAAGTATGGGCCGGCATTCTCGCGGTTGTTCTTGCGGGTCTTGCGATCGGGTACCAGCTCGGAGGCATATGGGCGGATCGTGCACGGACAAAAGACAACCTGCACAGGCTTCTAGGATCGATGCTCGCGCTTTCAGGAACAGCAATACTTTTTACCTGGCCGTTTTCTGATACTGCAGGTAATTTGGGGGACGCCATTGCGGCAAAAACTTCGCTTACCATGGGCGCTTCAGCGGTCGCGCTGTTCCTTCTTTTTCCGGTCAGCCTGGCGCTCGCTGCGGTATCCCCTATCGCGGTCAGGCTGCGGATAGCATCGCTTGAAAGGTCTGCAACCGCTGTCGGGCGCCTATCGGCAATAGCCGCGTTAGGCAGCGTCGCCGGTTCGTTCGCAACCGGCATTTTGCTTATTCCTCATTATGGTTCCCGCGAAACCCTTATCGGCATCGCCGTCTGCCTGTTTCTTTTGGGAAGCATGGTCATGCTGAATGGCGAAAAAAAGACTTTCGCGGTGTTCGCATTATTCGTCATCGGTGCTTCTTTTTTTGTTCACATAGCGTTCGCATCCGAAACGCGCGTCATGGTTCCGGGAACATTGGTAGCCGATATGGAAACCGCATATACCCGCATGTGGATCTATGACACGCCGAAAGCGCCGGACAACAGTTTTCTCCGGCTCGTACGAACGCAACCCGATGGCATACAATGCGGAGCAAGAATGAACGGAGCCCACGCGGGCGATGCGTCAGATACACCCATATTTTCTTATACGCAATCGTTCGATGCCTTTCTCTATGCGATCCCCCACCCAGAGAATGTTCTGATTATCGGCGGATGCAATTATTCCTATCCTCGGCATGTGGCCGACGCAGTCCCCGATGCGTCTGTGGATGTGGTCGAAATAGATCCGAGAATGGAAAAAATGGCGTCGGAGTGGTTCGGCTTTTCGCCAGGCCGTTCTATCACATCTATTACCGAAGACGGAAGAACGTTTCTAAACAGCAATGCCGGCACGGAAAGCAGGAAAAAGTACGACCTTATATTCGTCGATGCGTATACATCCATTTTGTCCATTCCTTTTCAATTGCTCACCAAAGAAGCATTTGCCGATATGCGCGCGTCGCTTACACCAAGAGGAATTTTAGTATTTAACATCATCGGGACTTTCAAAGGGCCGGGAAGCGAATATCTCGGCAGCGTCGTTAAAACGCTCCAAACAGAATTTACAAACGTACATGTATATCGGTTAAGCGCCCTTCCGGACGACACCGTGCAGAACCTTCTCGTTGCTGCAACGATGAGCGGAACCGCGGAAGAGACGCTGGCGAGCATGTTCGCAAACGGAAAGTATACAGTAGCGCCCTATGGGCTCGTCATGGAAGCAGTCGGTGCGCAAGATATTCCCAAGCAGGGAACCGTTTTGCTTACCGACGATTATGCGCCTGTCGAGTGGCTGACGAAACCGTTGCGAGACAAGGAGAAAATATAATAAAACTGCTTCTTAACACGAGAGCCGGGGGCGAGATTTGAACTCGCGACCTATGGTTTACGATACCATTGCTCTACCAACTGAGCTACCCCGGCAAGACTTATTGCGTGTTCTCTATAGCCTGAGCAAGCTTTCGCGTACTCGGCGTACCGCATCGATCGATTCTTGAGACAACGCGGCGCTCCTTTTTATATCACGAAACAAAAAAAATCTTGAGCCGAGACCGAGGATCGAACTCGGGACCTCGCCCTTACCATGGGCGTGCTCTACCAACTGAGCTATCTCGGCCTAAAAGTACAGCGAGAAACATACCATGAATGGCGCCGCAGAAACAGCGCTACAATAACCTGGTGATCAAACATTTTCCCCGCCTTACTACGATAGTTCTTTCTTATTGCGCGGCATTCCTCGTGTTCTTGCTTCTCGGGCCGAATTTTTTCGGGCATTACATAACCCCGCTTGGAACTTTGGGCATCTTCATCGCCGGCATGTTGTATACGTACAGCTTTACGACATCGATAGGCGCTCTATTACTCGTACCTTTCGTTCTCCATTATCCTCCGGGATATATCGCAGTCATAGGAGGATGCGGGTCATTGATCGGCGATCTGACCATCTTTCGGCTCATACGAAATGACCTACATAAAGAAGTGAAGCGTATTGCTGCATCACGGATAGTAAAACGGCTGGGTGCGCGTCCGCTGATCCGGGAAGGATGGTTTCGGGATATTCTCGGAGCATTAGTTCTCGCTTCTCCGATTCCGGATGAAATTGGCATCGCCATCATGGCGAGCGCGAAAATAGATACAGCGCAATTCATGCTTATTGCTTTTATAGCCGATGTCCTCGGTATCTTTGCGCTCACAAGCGCCGCAGCGCTTGTATATTAATGACGTATCCAGACGCCTTTTAGCGCGGCTGACGGGTGCTGACCCCGCGACCTCTCGCGTGACAGGCGAGTGCTCTACCGTTGAGCTACAGCCGCAAGTGAGGAGCGACATGAAAATAAGATTTTCATGTCGTCCGAACGCAACGGCTAAAGCTTGCTTACCGCCTGCGCTGCCCTCTAACTTGCGTTAGGTGCAAAAACGAGTTTAACAGAAAACTGCTCGATCAGCATGCTCACGCAGGTGTACTGCTCTCCCGCACATTCTGTGCTGGGAGGAGGACTTGCACCTCCGACCTAGGGCTTATGAGTCCCTCGCTCTAACTACCTGAGCTATCCCAGCGATACTCGTACCGCAGTAATCTACCACTTTCAGTTCCTTTTCAAAAGCGCTTCGGCTTTTGGGATATCTTCAGGATACGTCACCGTGATCCATTTATTCTGACGGATCACTTGAACAGTTTTTTCTTTTGCGATATCAGTGAGCATGTCGGTCAGAAAATATTCATGGAGTCTCTCGTCTTTATATGGCTTCCTACCGAAAGACTCGGGAAGAAGGATCATCGCTCCCGAATTGACTAAATTTCCTCTCGGATGCTCAGGCTTTTCTACGAGGCGCAGAAGTGTGCCATCTGCGTTCAGTTCCACTACCCCGTACCGCTCGGGATGTTCGCGCTCTGCAGCAAAAAGGCAGTAGTCAAAGCCAACACCTTTCGTAAAAGCTTCTTTGTCACCAATATCGTCGCCATACAGCATGATGAATTTTTCGGTCAAAATATCTTTCGCCAAGTACATTGCATGCCATGTGCCTAAATGTTCTTTCTGCTCTACGTACCAAATGCGGTGTCCTTGCCACACGTCACCGAAATATTCCCGTATCTTATTTCCTTTGTATCCGGTAATAATAACGATATCCGAAACTTGGTCCGGAAGTTCTAAAAGCACATACTCCAACAAAGGCCTTCCGTTCAAGCACACCATTCCTTTCGGAACTTCGTTTGTAAGGGGACGGAGACGCGTACCAGCACCGCCCGCTAATATAACCGCCTGCATCGAAAAAACTATACAGTATTCAGAGAATTTAATAAATTAGGAAAATTGCCTTACGTCAAAAGCAATGTATATTTTATACGCCTATACATTATTCAAATCGCTCGCGATATGGGAGAAAGCATTGAGAAAAATGATAGGGCGTCTTTGAATGAAGTTCAAAGCAGAGGCCTCTTTTTATCCCTTCTCGTGGGAGCGACATTAGGAACGTGGGGAGCAGAAATTACTCAATGGAACAGCGAAGTGGACAGTAAACAAAAAGGGGTAAAAGCTCCCGATACATGGGGAGCAGAAAGCGCACGCTTTTGGAAAAGACATGACACAGAACCGGTAAGAGATACGGGTGTACGGAAATATGCCGATGATATTGTAATAGCAAGCAAAAAAATTCTGGAAGCTCAACAATTCAAATTAGGAGATTTCCGTATTGGGCGAGAAGACGTACTGCCACTAGGAATGCTGATCATGCTCATTGGTGGAGAATTGCTGACTGACGACCGACACAAATTAATCCAAGCCCTCGATGGTAAATGGAAATCCCTGCTTTATGGGCTCTTTTCGGTACACCGATTTTTATCTATGGGCATCGGCCTGATTTCTGGCGCCGGCGGCCAAACAATCAGAAAGAATGTGGGCATTGTCCTTGCGACACGTATGGCCGATCCACGGATAACAGAGTATGGCTTGGATGAAAAATACGGCTACGGAAACTTCAATCTGCCTCTCCACCCCACTCCGCCGGAAGTTCGGGCGGAAGCGAGCCTGCGAAATAGAAGCACTTTAGTCGCTGCCGAGGCGCTTATTCCTTCTGTAGGAATAATAGACTTGACGACTTCTGTTGGCTATTCAACTTTTTTGTTGAGTATCGCGCGCGAACTTGAGCTATCTCTCAAAATAGGAGACAAGGTAAAAAAAATGGTAACAAAAGGAGCAAGTGAAAACCAAATTAAAAGTTTTTTCTCCCGCTTAGAATCAAATCATATGCTCTGATAACTGTTATTACTCATGACTTCTCTATACTCCCTATAATTAGGGAGCGGGAATATCCTCAAGCTTGTCTTCGATAATGTGTTCGGCTTCGCTTAACTCCTGCTCGAATTGTGTTAAGAAGTCGGTTTCTTCAGTGGTAAGCGCTCTCGTCTTTTTCGCTCGCTCCAGCTTGTCCGCATGCGAATGGATATCTTTTTTCAGAAGTGTGAATGATTTATGCAAAACGCTCTCTGCTTCTCCAGTTTCTTTTGTCACGTCTATAAGTAGGTGCTTGAATCTTCGCCACAAAAGATAGCCAAGGAAGAGAGCGCCCAATAGCACGAGCGCTATAAGCAGACCGAGCGCAAGATAATTAATGACTATGCCGGACACGCCGGCGACAAAGAAGCCGGCTTCACCGAGGGTGCTGTTTCCGGCCCTATCAAATGCAGTCACCACAATCGTATGCGGTCCCGGGGATTGTGCAGGCAGCGTGAATGTTTTTGCGGCTTCTTCCGCTGAGACATCAAGTGGCGCCTTACCGTCTATTTGCATTGTGTAGTGGTCAATTCCGGACAAGGTATCTGTTGCATTAAATGCGATTACTGGCGTTGGCTCGAAGCCAGAGGCGCCTTTAGGGAAAATGACTGCGAAAGGCAGGGGCGGTGTGAGATCTATTTGTATTTTGTAGCTTTCAACGGGCCCCCAAGAACCGTTCTCTTTATATTGCACATGGAGGTAAGAGATCCCTTCCGGGAGAGCAGAAACTCTTTTTTGCGATAGCGGCGACGAATAGGTCACGCTTGGCTCTCCGTTCTGGGATTGGTCAAGAAGTATTCGAGTCGCGGTGGCGTTCTTGGGTGCGCCGAACACAAAGGTACCGGTCGTTGTGGCGTACCACATGGTTTGGTCAGGAAACGTGGGAGAGGAAATAGTAAATAATTGTCCCGGCGCAGCCTTCTGAGGAGAAGTAGGCAATGCCGTAGAAGGCGGAATCTGCGTCGCAGCGACGCCGACGTGAAGCGTTGCCCCGGACATTCCCTTCAATACTTCGCTTCCGTTCCCGTCGTTTGCCAACACAGACCCGGAAACGAATGAAACATTCCCGTCGCCAGGGGATTTTGCTTTTAGGGTCATGGTGAGCGCGGTCCGCCCAGCGCCTTGGTAACCAGGATTTAAAATAACTCCTTCGAATGAAACTTCACCATTTGAATATTCGGGTTCGGTCGTCCAGAAATTGATGACCGAATTCTCTTTTGAAAGAGAAACAACCGAGAAGTTGTCCGGAATAGAGAGTCGCGCGGAAACTGCGTTCACCTGTTGATCGCTGCTTTCTACGCGGACGGCAAGGGTCACCGTGTCCCCTTCCGCTAAAGTGGCGGTTCCCGGCGTTAACGAAAGCGTCGCCGCCTGCGCCAATAACGGCATTAATCCAAAAAGGATGGAGATAATAAAAATAAATTTACCGGAACGTGCGTTTGTATAAAACATAAGCAAGGACGCAAAAGAGAACAAAAAGTCCCAAGACCAGCATACTACTAGAAGAGCCGTGTGGAATGAGCGAGGCAGCTTGCGGCGCTAGTTTCTCAAATCTCGCATTGCCGTATGCATCAACCGCGCGAACGTACAGGTATTGATGTAAGTCATCCTCGAAGAGCGCGTAAGGACTCAACGCTTTTTTCCATATGAGCGTATCGGCATTCGATTCCGAAACCGAAACATCGCTTTTCGCGACCTCGTAATAGAGAACGCCGGATTGCTTATCCTCGGTTTCAAAGATGAGCACTTTTCCCTCGCCTCCGAAATTCGAAGCATCAACGACATACGGCGTGAATGGCTCAGGGGGTGTCGTATCTATAGAGATAGGCGGCGCAGAGCGACTCGACGTTTCCGCGGCAACAGGAAATGAAACACCAAGTGCGCGGAGCGGAATTTTCGTACCGGCGCCGTCATTCGCATACAGAGCGGTCGACGAGGAAAACGAAAAAGACGCTTCGCCCGGCTTCGTTGCTGTAAGGAGAAGCGTGAACACGTTCCCTGCTTTGTATCCTTCCCAATCAGTACTCAAGGAGCCCAAAAACCCGCCCGGGATAATGCCTGAAAAGTGGACCGCTTCCGTGTTGGCTTCCGGTCTTTCTATCCAGAGCGGGACCACTGAACCATTGAGTCGTGCTTCAACGACCAACAAGTTCGATGGAATAAAAAGCGTGCCTTCAAGAGCGTTCACCGATCGCCCTTGGGGATCCAGATCGACAGTGAGAGTAAATTCGTCACCCACATGCACAGTATCGTATGGCGCCGCAACGGAAAGCTCTGCCGCATGAGCCAACGTCGGCAAGCACAGGAAGAAAAGCGATGATAAGAAGAATGTGCGCATGATTATCCTGTCCATTCGGCCGCCATGATAGAAAAGTCTACAAGGTCCACCTTGCCATCCCCATTAAGGTCATTTACCGAGGGCGGATGGGGTTTTTTGTACCAAAATGCCTCTATCGAAAAGTCTATAAGATTCACGTGTCCATCCTTGTTCACATCCCCTCGAAGGGCTGCAACACCAGCTGGCTTTGGAACATCCTGAGTTCCAACGGTGAACATAATAGGCACGCTGTCATGCGTGCTTTGGTCGGCAATCTTTGCCGATGCGCGCACTGAGTGAGTTCCGAGCCCGAGTGGCGCGGTCGAAAATGTGTACGTATAGAAGCCAGTCTTATCCGCTTTTGTATTGTATGAAAGCGGGGTGTCCGAGTGCACCGAAAGAGAGATTGCTGCATCCGGCACCGAAGAGCCGAATACTGTGACGTTATTCCCCTGCGCTACTTCCGTCTTGTCTATGTCGACGGTGGGCGGAATGAAAAACCCTGAAATGGTCGTTACCACCCCCGACGCGATAGTGAGGCCGACGGTGACCGTTGGTGAGCGACGCTTTTGTGAATCCTCGCCGTAAGCGCCGAACATATAACTTCCAGGAGAAATATTGTCGAGCCGAACGTTAAAAGAGCCGTCGGTGCCAACAATATCAGAAAGCGCAATAACGCCATCCTTAAGAATAATTATCTTGCTTCCTGGATAAGACTGGCCGGTAAATACGGCGCTTCCTCCTCCGAAAGCACCGATGATTCCCCCGCCCCCGGCGCCTCCACTACCACCTCCACCATTGGTGCTTCCGCCTCCCCCACCGCCTCCCCCTCCCGTACCGCCACCGCCAGAATTAGTGCCGCAAGATGTTGAGGTTGTGCTGCAGACGGTGACGGTTAAAATATCTGCGCTCACAAACGCCGGAAGCGCGAAAAAAAATATGAGCGCGAGAAAGGCGCTACTTAAGCGATACTGAAAATTTGACACGCCTTCTCAGGAACGAAAAAAGAATGAAAAGGATCGCGACCGAAACAAGGAACCAAAAGATATACCAGACTGGAAGCGCAAAGAAGCTCACCTGTCTTGTCGGAAAGTGTTCGCCATTCGGTCCCTTGATCATGGTGCTCGCCGTATACCAACCCATGAGGAGGTCAGAGGTCTGCCAAACCGAATGGATCTTTCGAACTCCCGTCGGGAGAACAACCTGTCCTTGAATCGGCGCGGTACCCACCACCTTCCCGAACATGTTCGTTATCGTTATCGTTCCATCGGGAATGTAGTAGACACTGCCATCGTTCTCAAATGTAAGGTCAAAAGGAACCGGACTTCCCTGAACGAATGAGGGCGCGGAAAAACTGGTTATTTGTCCTTTGGCGGAATAATCCCCGGGAACAGTGATCAAAATGAGCATGCCAACCTGGGTGCCAATTTTAAGTCCGGCTTGCGCTTGCACCAGATCTACCGCTTTAAAGAACGCAACACCGAAATGGCTTCCCGGCTCAGCATCCTTTGGAACGGTAATGGTGTAGGGAATCGTTCTGGATTCCCCCTTTTTAAAAACGAACGTCTGTTTGCCGCCTATGGTGACCCAATCCTTTACACTGGTGACACCGGGAGCATGCGCAACAAAATTAATACTATCCGTGCCGGACTCCGGTATGAAATCCTGCACGGAAACTTCTACGTCAATATCTCCGTCGGATGCATTGGTGAGCAATATATTTCCCTCAGCTGAATCGCCAGGAGCAATCGTTTGATACACCTTAACCGGCTGAATGGAGAGTCCGGTACTTGCTGCAAAACTTATGAGAGGTATTGCAAATGAGGCAACACCCGCAAGTATGGCGGATGCGGCAAGATACCGGTGATTCATGAGTGCAGTTTAATTCGCTGTACCAGAATATGTCAAAGGCGCAGAGTAAGAACCTTGTGCTTGCGCGACCGGGACACTTAGATAATAAAGAACGGTACCAAGGTGATCACTGGATTGGTACGACCCAGCGCCCGAGACGACGATCTTTCTTGAAGGGCTAGAGCTCGAAATACCGGCCCATAACGTGTTCACGTTATCGACGTAGTTGTCCTGCGAACCCCACCAAGAACTGATGCGCATATCGGCGGTTCCGGAAGCCGTCATGACCCGGAACGCGAGAACATTTTGCGTTGAAGCAGCGGTATTGCTGTCGGTGAACGATGCAATTCGCACTGCGTTTCCTGGTGAAGTTGTCGCCGCATTGTTTATCCATTGAAGCTGATCGGGTATTGAGTTGGCGCCGGACTGGAGGTTATTTGTACCGGTTGCTTTGTTGTCTCCGGAGAGCGTGACGTTCCACCCGGTTGCGTTAGTGGTATTTACGTCAAGCGTTGTCGTTGCAAATACAATATTCCCCGCAGTGATACTGGTAAAAGAATTCGTGCTGACGGTGAACGTAATACTTGGATTATTGGCAGAACCACAAACCCTATTCGTGTAATCGCTCGGCCCTCCGATATGAGTATTTGAAGTTGCAGGTACTGAAAAGAGTGTCGTGTCAAAGCCACTGCAATTGCTCGTTTGATAGCCAATAGTTACGGAGCCGCCAGGAACAGAAATACACGCATTATTGGAAAAATTCGAAAAGGTATTTTCCTCGTAATGTGAATTTGTGACAGCTGCTAAATGACCTACAACGGCAAACGTTCCAGAGCAAGAATTTCCCAAACCGGTGACGCCGCTGCAGCAAACGACATTATTTCCATAGCTTGCGGTTGATTGGCTTGGCAATTCTACATGCGTATTAGTGGAAGCGGCCATGCGAAGAATAACGGCATTCGTGCCGCCAGTACATGCGGCGGCGGTCGTTATGGAGCATGAGAGTGTTCCTGCAAACGCAAGTGGCGCGATAACAAAAAGGGCGATAGAAAAAAGTGTGAAAAAAAATTTCAGATCACGACGATATAACGAAATCGTTATCTCGATCATCTAAATTCCCACACAATCATAATGCCCGCTCCTCCGGCTCCTCCCGTGACGCCGGTTGCTGAGCCTGCGCTTATGGCACCTCCGCCGCCAGCGCAGTTTCCGCCTGCTGCATTACCAGCCGTTGCAACGGCAGCCGTTGCGTTCACGCTGTTACCGCCCCCGCCAAAGTAGCTCATCGCGCCGCTCCCCGAAATTCCGGTTGAACCTGAAAAACGCTGCGCCGCCTGACCGGGCTGGCCCGTCTCATTAATGTCTCCATTCGTGGCTACAGCACCTCCAGCACCTCCTAAAGAAGCGAGAACGCTCGTACCGGCAGCGTTCGCTGCCGGAGCACCAGAGCCGCCATTAGCCGTAAACGTTACGGCTCCTGAAGAGCAGTTGGCATCGCAAACAAAGGTTGTATTGCCACCGTTACCTCCGGCTCCGTTTGCGGCTGCTCCTGCCGTTCCTGCAGTCCCGATCGTTATCGCGTATGAGGCAGCAGTCGTCGAGAAGGTAACGAATTTTTCCAAATAGCTACCACTCCCACCTCCGGCGCCGACCGAAGCAGTAGGAGTTGCTGCACCAGTTGCTCCGCCGCCTCCTCCGCCGCCTCCGCACATCTGTATGAGAACTGCATTCGTTCCGGCGGTCGGTACATAAGATGTGTTTATACCTCCTCTGATCTGCCTGCCAATCAGTATTCTGCCCGAAGCTGCAATCCAGTTGGTTCCGTCAGACGCAAGCTTGTTGGGCACCGAGCCTGGTGTTGCCCAGGTTTCGGTAGAACCAACAAAGTTGGTACCGTCCGAAACTAAAATTTTTCTAGACGTTTGCGACGTACTGGGATATGTGGGCGTGC
>JAFAQP010000101.1 GCA_019246385.1 Patescibacteria group bacterium
GATCGCGTACAGCTCTTCCATACCAGGCAGCGTGGTATTGGAAAGGCGCGTTTCGGTGAATGAGTCGGCAGGCACTTCTTCCACGTGGCCGCTCTGCCGGTCCATGTACCGTATGAGAGGCGCGCTCGTTGCCGTTTTGCCCGGCACGAACCACCCTCCGGAAACTGGCAACTGGCTTACATGCCTCAGCGCCGGCACCCCGCCCGAAGCTTTTGCCCCTTCAAGATTGGCTGTCGTGTCCGACGTGGACGCGGTTTGTGGCGGAATGGATGGATTTCCGAATGGAAAAAGCGCACTGAAGAGATGAGTGCCGGAAGGTGCGCTTCCCGTACTGACGCGCTCAGAAATTGCGCGAAACGCGAAGGCGATCATCGTGAGGATGAGCATCACGCCCAAAAAAACTATGAGGCCGCGAGGAATCTTTAATTCTCTCATGATCTGGAAAATGTAGAGCACCCCCCTGTCGCTTTCGAAGAATCGAGATGCGCTGTGCAGGCGGATTGCGTCGCATAGCATTCATCCCCCGCTTTGGTTGGGTAGCATATGAGCGAACTGGGTGCCCCAAGCCGATTTTGAGGTGCGCACGTGCCTGCCGCTTCGGCCGAATCGACATTCAACACGCACGAAAGCGTACTTGAAAAACAGTGATCGCCTCCCGATTTTGTCGGATAGCAGCTTTCATCTGCGGAAAAAGTGTTTCCCGTCGGCGCTCCGCCGGCTTTTGCGCACGGTCCCGTTGCTTCGAGGGAATTGAAATTTGCCGCGCATTCACCCTGGCTCGAGAAGCATCTGCTACCATTTTCCGTGGGATAGCACGTTTCGTCTGCAGATGGCGGAACCGCGGCGTTTGGATTCGTCGGCCCGGAAGAGTTGGACCCTCCCACCCCGAAAGTTGTTACGGGCGGATTATCCAATGGATTAGGAACCGTTGACACGGAATCTGCGCTAGAAGTCGAGGGACTCCCGCCAGTGGATGCGACCGGAACGACATTGCCACAAGCAGCCACGCCAGTTTGATCGGTATCAAATACGCTCAGGCTCGTAATATGGGGATCGATAATATTGAGTATAAGCCATGACGCAAGAAGAAGAATAAGTCCGAATAATGCGGAGCGTATTCCCGATAAGGCATCTTTTTTATTTCCGGCGGCTTCGCTCACCATGTATTTAAAGCCGTCGATGACTATCATAATGACCGCCATAGCCGCCGCGACGGTTATGGCTAAGGAAAAAAGAGCATTGAGGTAGCAGGCAAGCGGTGTTCCGTTTTCATAGGCCTGCCATTGCGAGCCGGTCGGGAGCGGAAGAGAGACGATAGGCTTGAACTCAAAGCCACCGGCAGCACCGCCCCCTCCGCCCCCTTCTCCTCCTACCACCTGACCGATCGGAGAGAGAAGATTGGCGAACGCGCTGTGCGGTGCTGCCGTACTTATAAGGAGAAGGGTAAGTAAAAACGAGAGAATAGGTGTTTTCATACTGTCAGAGTGAGAGGATGAATGTCGCCGCCACGTTCTCCACGAAATTCTTCCGGTTTGCGAGAGAAAACTGCACTTGATGCGGGCCTGTCGCGTTGCCGGTTTTGCGGAACGTGACGTCCAAAGGACGCGCCGGATCCACGTCGAAAGCCGAGCCATCGAGACTCCACTGATATGAAAGTTGCGCGGGATCGTTTACGAAGAAAGGGAACGCGGCGAAAGAGACCTCTGAACCTGACAGAGTGAACATTCCCGCAATATTTTTTTCGAAACGGATGCCGACGAGAGGAGCGTATTCATAAATATTCACACGCGGCACCTGAGGAGATATGGTCGTTTCAGATTCTCCTGCGATCGTTCCGGAGGTATCTTCAACATGCACCGAAACAGTAAACGGCTGGGCGAAATTCGGAGGAGTAACGAGAGCCGAGGCGTTGCCATATCCGGATTCGGAAGCAAGCGGGACGCCGTTTACCGACCAGGAATAAAGGAGTGTCTGCGAAGGGAGTTCCCTTCCACCTCGATAGAGGTGTGGGACCGCAAGCACGGAGACAGTGCTTGCGCTGTTCGGAAGCGGCAGCCCCGGGTAGAGAGGCGGCACGGAAGTTTTGCCTTCCCACACCAGATCGATATCGGCGGGCCTCACTATCGCGCGCGCCGAGCCAAGAGAAGTTCCGTTTTCTTGCGCGCTCACATCCACGATATCTTCGCTGCCGAGAGCGCCCGCTGGCATATGGAGGGTCTTTTCTCCTATGCCCGATAGAACAGTCTTTCCGTCGACGTTCCAGACGTATGCCGTATCGGCGCTGCCCGAATACGAGGTGGCAGTGAGTACGATCGCATCCCCCGGATGGGGATATGCAGGCGCCATGTCGATCGAAAGGCCGAACGAATCGCTGGCAGCGGCGAAAAGCGGCAGAGAAAGCAAGACGAGAGGAAAGAGTAGGCGCCTGCCCATACCTTTATTATCGCATGCAGAACGCCAAGCAGCCGGGCGTTCTTAGGCCGCCTCTTTTTCAAGTTTTGATTTCGATATGGCAAGCAGCTGCGAGGGATCGGAAGTGATTATCTGGTCTTCGGTATAGGACGCTATTATCTTTATAGCGACGTGCTTCAAGCCGGCAAAGAAAATCCCCTCCCCGACTCCGGATTCGAGAAGCAGGTATTTTTCTTCGTCGGTGATATTGAACGTCTTTTGGACGGCGTCGATTGACGTCGGCGACTGTTTCAGGAGGAGCTGTATCGAGGAATTGGTAAGCATGGGAAGCCCGTACGGGCTTTTGAGAAAATCTTCGACGTCCTGCGTTATGGTGGCGAGCCCCAGATAATATTTCCGGCCTCTTTTGGCCATGCTGTACAGGAAAGCCGCCGTATCGTCGGATTTCATCATCCACCACGCTTCGTCGATGACGAGCAGCCGCTTTTTCAATTCCTTCCGGACGGAATTCCAGATGAAATGAGTCACGATGTACATGGCGACGGTCTTCAGTTCGTCCTCCATGTTCCGGACCGAAAAAGCGATGAACTTCTTGTTTATATCAACGTTCGTCGGACGGTTCAGGAATCCCGACCATGTTCCCCGCGTATATTTCGTCAGGCGCTGGACCAGGGATTCAGATCCTTCCATGCCGGCGAGCACCAGTTCGAAGTCCGAGAGAAGCGGCGGCTCCATGTTCCTGAAGTCCTGTTCGCCGGTGATGTCCTTGAGCGCATAGGTTTCGGTTATCGCCCGGTCGATGATGGAGTCCTCTTCGGGAGTGAGGCCGCCGAGCATGATACGGAAAAGTCCGACCAGATTGATTATGTTTGAGCGCAGCACATCCTGAGGTGCCTCGTCTTCGCGAGGCACGGGAAGATCGAACGGATTGATGTGGTTGTCGGAAGAAAGCGAGATGTTGAAGAATCGTCCGCCGACGGCGTTCGCGAGATATTCGTATTCCGATTCGGGGTCGATCACGATGACCTCCGTATCGAACATGAGCGAGCGCAATATCTCAAGCTTCGTCGCATAGGATTTTCCCGATCCGGATTTGGCGAACGTGACCGAGTTGTAATTCTCAAGGGAGAAGCGGTCAAAAAGTATGAGAGAGGAGTTATGCCGGTTTATTCCGTAGAGTATGCCGCGATCCGAGGTGAGATCGAAGGAGATAAACGGAAAGAAGCTGGACAGCGGCGCAGAATTCAACTTTGAATTTATCGACAGCACGTCCGTGCCGAGAGGAATGACGCTCTTGAATCCCTGTTCCTGCTGGAACAGGGCGGGCTTCACATATACTAGCTTCGCATCCAGTATGGAGCGCACCTCGGCTTCAGCCTTGTCGAGTTCCGCCTGGCTGGTCGCGTAGATCGACACATATAAGCCGACGTCGAAGACACGTTCCTGTGCCTGCTGGAGGCTGTCGCGAAGTCCTTCGAGATCGCGAAAAGCTGTATCCAAGACCGGATCGCGGACCATGCCTTTTTCTTCCCGGGTCATGATCTGGCTTTCGACTTCCGCCACCTTTTTTTGGAACGTTCGCAATATCGCCGCCGTGTCTATCGGATGGACGAAAATGGAAACGTCGAACACCTTATCGAGATTGATGATGGGTGAGAACCAACTGTCCGTAAGGTATCGCGGGTAGGAAATAACGTAGAACGTGCGCACGAGCTTGTCGCCGAGGTTCATTTCTTTCGGGGTGATCTTGAGGGCGGAAGGAGCGATGATATCGGCGAAATCCAGCTTCGCAGCTTCGTAAATATCCTGCGGTAGAAAGGGCGTAAGCTTGCGTTCCTCGGGTTTTTTTCGCGTAAAAAAATCAAGAAGCGCCATACCGCATGTATTATACGCTACAATATCGGCATGGAATTTCAGGTTCCTCAGTTCATTGAAGTGGAGGACAAGATTTTCGGTCCACTCACTTTTTTGCAGTTCATTTATGTTGCCGGAAGCGGTGGCTTTCTCGTCGCCATGTGGCTTCTCCTTCCCTCATGGCTTGCGATTATCGTTAGCGCTCCGGTCGTCGCGCTCGGCGTAGGGTTGGCGTTTTTCAAAATAAATCAGCGCCCCCTCATGGCGATCTTGGAAGCGGCTTTTAATTATGCGGTGGGAGCGAAGCTTTATATCTGGCAAAAAAAGAAAAAGGAATTGCCCGCCGCCGCAGACATTGCACTCATCGGTCAGGCGGAAGAAGATCCGGCGAAATACGTCCCGGCAGCGACCGCCAACAAAATAAAAGACATGGCATGGAGTCTCGATGTGCGCGAGCATGCCTTCGGTGAGCCGGAAGAATCACGGGAAGAAAGATCGCGTTAGCCCGGTGGTATCATTCGAAAATGGCGGAAGAAAAAGCAAAAAAAACGCTTGCGGCGCAGAATTTCGTTCCGGTAAAGGAGGTGCGCGGAGGAATCATGGTCATGAAGAACGGGACCCTGGTCGGTGTGCTTTTGGCTTCCTCAGTCAACTTCGGCTTGAAATCGGCCGATGAACAACAGGCGATTCTCGGCCAATTCCAGAGCTTTTTGAATTCACTTGATTTTTCGGTACAATTCTTCGTCCAGTCGCGCCGTCTCGATATCCGCCCGTATGTGGCCCTTCTTGAACAGAGTCTCGGAGCGCAGACCGAGGATCTGATGAAGATACAGGTGCGGGAATACATCGAATTTATAAAAACATTCACGGAGAACGCGAACATCATGTCAAAGCACTTCTTCGTGGTCGTTCCCTACGCGCCGCCCATGCTCGACGTGAAAAAAGAACTCGGAAAGCGCGTCTTCAATAGGAAGGAAAACCTCTCGGCAAGCGAGGAGAAGCAGATAGGCTTCGAAGAGAACCGGAGCCAGCTGGAACAGCGGATGGCGGCCGTTCAGCAGGGGCTCTCGCGAACGGGCGTTCGCTCGGTTCCTTTAGGAACCGAAGAGGTCATAGAGCTTCTCTATAAGGAATTCAATCCGGGAGAACTCGAAAAGCCCATAATACCCGGCAATCAGTAAATTTTTATTCTATGGGTTCCCGATACGGGTCATTGCCGTTTCGGTACACTTTTTTGAGCGGCCCGCTTTCCGCCGGCACCTCTTTGAGAGGCGGCGCTTTCACTTCTTCCGTCTTTGAAATTTTCGGCAATGCGAGTTTTTCTGCGGCTATCGATGCGCCCTGCTCCGGCGGGGGCGCTTCTCCTTCTGGATTTTTTTGAGTTTCCGCTCCTGCCGCTTGTTTCGCTTCCTCTTCGGCCGCTTGGCGCAAGGCTTCGGCGAGCTCCTCGTCCTGTTTGCGCCGCCGCTCAGCTTCTATCGCGTCTTCCTTTTTTTGAAGCGCCAAAAGTTCCGGATCGTCGTCCGCCATATTGTTTATCCGCTGCTCCTCTTTTATTTCTGCGAGATCTTTTTCGGAAAGCGGATGCAGTATTCCCTCGCTCCAGACGGACGGCTCGCGCATGTCTTCCGCGAGCCGTCTTCTGGCTTCCTTGAAGACGCGGTCATTGATATCGGCGGCGAGTTCTCGGGTACCCTCGTTTGAACGCTCGTGTATGGTCTGATGCAGGTTCGTTTCAAGCGCGGACTCGGGTTCGAGCCCCATAAGCGATACATTCACGACGTCAGACAAAAGGCCGAGTTGCCGCAGGTCGAGTTTGTGCTTGTTCTGTATGCCGATATAGATGGTCGAAAGAGCGGGAGACAAGAGAAAATCCAATACTGGCGGCGGCAGTTTTTTTTCGGCTTGTGTTTTTTCTTCGTCCGTATAGCTTTTCATGTTTTTATTTTATACCTGCTATTCATCCTCGTCTTCGCTCCCGCCGGGCCTTCTTTCGAACTGCTCTGGCAGCGCCTTGCGTCCATACATCTCGCGTATGCGGTTTATTTCGCGCATCCGTTTTGGCGAAGGATATTTGAAGAGCGCCCTCAAGCTCGGGTTCGTGAAGTAGTTGTTTATCTGCGACTGTTCGCCGCGCATAAGGAGATTCTCAAAAAAACCGTTCCGCTCCGCGAGATCGACATGCTGCAAGGCATAGAGCTGCTGCGAGTCGATGCCGTACGCGGCCGCCGTCGAGTGCCACGCCTTTTTATTGAAGATATCGCGCACCTCTTCGTCTGATTTATGCGCATATCATTCTCGCGCATCGCTTTCTGTTTTTTCCCACTCATGCGCGAGGAGCATTTCGTCGTTCCCGATAATCTCAGTGAGCATTCTATCCCTGCGCACATTTTCGTCTTCCACAGCTTGTATCTCGGCCATGGTCGCATCGTATTCTTTGCGAATTTCGCGCATGACCTGTCCTTGTATTTCATAGCGCGCTGCCCGTTCGGCTTCCGCGCGGCTCTGGCCCGCCGCTCTATATTCTTCCACAGGGCGTTCATACTCTTCGTGTTGGGCATCAATTCGTGCTTGAAAAACGCTTCTGCCA
>JAFAQP010000003.1 GCA_019246385.1 Patescibacteria group bacterium
CATCATGAATGCCGTCGACATTAAGTCGCTTGAAGGCGCGGTGGCGAGGAGCGATGCGGGGGCGCTCTCAAAATCCTTCGGCATCGGGAAAAAAACAGCGGAAAAAATAGTTCTTGAGCTTCGGGAAAAGGTTGCGACGGTGTCTACAGGCGGCAAAGCAGCAGAGCAGGGCTCTGATGCGGAAGTTGTCGACGTTCTCGTCGGTCTCGGATACACGCTTCGCGAAGCTCGCGATGCCGTGCATGCGCTTCCAAAAGGGCCGAGCACGACCGAGGCGCGGATACGCGAAGCCATACGGCTCGCATCGCGCACCCGCTAGCCCATGCTTTCCTTTTTAAAAAAGTATTGGCATTTCTCGATCGCCTACGCCGCAAAGTTCTGGTACCGTTCTCCCGCCACAAAGCTCTATGTTATCGGCATAACGGGCACGAAGGGAAAATCGTCAACCGCCGAAATGATGAACGCCATACTTGAAGAGGCGGGCTACCGTACCGCTCTCGCTTCCACCATACGTTTCAAGATAGATGCGGATTCACGCCCGAATCTTTTCAAGATGACCATGCCGGGGAGGGGGTTTCTGCAGAAATTTTTTTCCGAAGCGCGAAGGAAGGATTGCACTCATGCGGTACTCGAAGTGACTTCGGAGGGAGCGCGCCAATTCAGGCACCGGGGAATCGACCTTAATGCCTTGATATTTACTAATATCGCCCCGGAGCATATCGAATCACACGGTTCATACGAAAATTACAAAAAAGCGAAACTTTCAATCGGCTACTCGCTTGTCGCCTCGAAAAAACGGCCCCGCATCGTGGTGGCTAATCCAGAGGACGAACTGGGAGAAAAATTTCTGAAACTTCCCGTCGAACGGGCGGTTCCATTCCGGATTGCAGATGCGGAGCCGTATACGCTTTTGGAAGGCGGCGTCACGATGACGTTTTCGGGAGTTACGTTCCCCATGGCATTTCCCGGAACGTTCAGTATCTTAAACGCGCTCGCCGCCGCGACGATCGCGCGAGAACTTGGAATTCCGTCGGAGACCATCGGTCGCGCGCTCTCCCGCCTAAGCACGATCCTCGGCAGAGCGGAAAAAATAGAACGGGGTCAGGACTTCACGGTTATCGTCGATTATGCGCACACGCCGGATTCCTTATCCGCCCTGTATGGCGCTTTTCCGGACAAGCGCAAGATATGCGTCCTGGGGAATACCGGAGGCGGCCGGGATACCTGGAAGCGACCTCTCATGGGGAGCATTGCGGAAAATGCGTGCGACATCGTTATTCTTACGAACGAAGATCCGTATGACGAAGATCCCGTCCAGATCATTGAGTCTATGGCAAAAGGCATGGAGCGAAAAAAGCCCCTTATTCTACTGGATAGGCGAGAGGCTATCGGGAGGGCGCTCTCTCTCGCGAAAACCGGGGACGTGGTTTTAATTACCGGAAAAGGCACAGATCCCTTCATCATGGGTGCGAAAGGAGCAAAGACGCTGTGGAGCGACTCCCGTGTCGCGGGCGAAGAGCTGGATCTCCTTCTCGGAAACAAAACGTCCTAAGTCCGTTTGCGTAGTATCATAAAAATATGAGCGCGGGCCAGGATTTGCTGCTGTTCATACTTTTTATGGTCGTCCTCGGCATCGCGTGGTTCGTGACGGGCGGACCAAGCCATGCGTCGTCCCATACCGGATGGTTTTTGACAAGTAGCAACGTTTCCGTGCCGATCATTCCCGGGCCGTCCCAGAGCGGAACATCGGCAACGAGCGGAGGAACGAAAGCTCCCGCACCCCAGGCGATATACGCCCAAAGCAATGCGCCGACCGCCGATCCGGAAGCCGGCATTACGATCGACGAAGCGAACGCCGGAAGCGCGGATCCGAGAGAAGAATATGTGATCGTACAAATGCCGCAGGATTTGCCGCACCCCCTCACCATAAGCGGTTGGTATTTTGAGAATTCCGACGGCATTAAGGCGACGCTCGGTAATGCTGCCGATATTCCGCTTCTCGGCGAAGCAAATTCGCCCACTCCCATAACGGCTCCCGCCGGCAGCGCTATCATCGCGGTGACCGGCCGTTCTCCCAACGGAACGTCCTTCAGGATCAATGAATGCACTGGCTATTTTGCGAAGTACCAGAATTTTATTCCGGAATTGCCCATAGAGTGCCCGAGCGCTTCGACGGAACTTTCTCGCGCCGGTTCTTCGCTGAGTGATGCCTGCAGCGATTTCGCCGATTCGGTGTCCGCATGTTCCCCAGTCACGGATATGGGCGCCGTCCCGCGCGAATGCCAGAACTTCGCCGCCGGGCTCTCCTACAACGGCTGCGTTTCCGCGCATCAGAGAGAGCCGGGTTTCTATGAAAAAGAATGGCGCGTCTATCTCAATCGCGATCAAGAATTATGGAAAAATCGCCACGATACCATACGGCTTTTCGATGAAAGAGGGAAACTGGTAGCGCAAACGAGTTATTGATATTCGAAAAGGATAATACCGGCCGCAACGGCCACGTTTAGTGATTCTTTTTCCCCCCGCATGGGGATTTCTATAACGCTGTCCGAAAACCCAAGCACGTCTTCCGAAAGGCCATCGACTTCATTTCCGAAAACGAACGCGGTAGGACCTTTCATCTTCCATTCGGTATAAGAAATCGAGCGGGCGGATTGCTCGACCGCGACGAACTCTTTCCCTTCCTCTTTTAACGTTTTCCGCAAGATAGATAGTTCCGCCCGTTGCCACTCGACGGAAATTTCGGCGCCGAGCGCCGCCTTCACAAGCCGCGCGTTGGGGCGCCCGAATCTATCTTTGGGCGACGGCGTGTAGCCGGTAAGATAGATCTTCAAAACGCCTGCGGCGTCTGCGGTACGGAAAATAGAGCCGACATTTTCGGAAGAACGGATATCGTGCAACACCACGCAGATCTCTTCCATAAATGCAGGCATGCTATCATGGCGAGAATGGAGGCGCTCTTCCCGGCACTGTTGACCTATAGTTTTTTTGCGCCGCTTGTCCTCAGGATCGGAATGGCGGTGGTATTTTTCGCCGAGGCGCGCGCGCAATGGAAAAAGGAAAGGCCGCACTATATTGCTTCTACTGTGTCTTTAGTGGTGGGGCTATTTTTGTTTTTCGGCTCCCTGACCCAGGGCGCCGCACTTGCCGGACTCGTCTATCTTGCGGTTGTCATGGCAAAAAAAGATCCTTCGTCGGCTTTCTCGGGGAAAATTGGGCTCCTTCTTTCGGCCATAGTTTTACTTTCTTTGCTCCTTACGGGTCCCGGGTTCCCTCTTTTCCCATCCGCTGATAAACCGTATTGATATTTGCATCGTGGTCTAGGAATGTCACCACTCTAATCCTTTTCTCAAAATATAGATTTTATTTTCGATTCTTAGTTCGAGTCTTAGAGGGGTCACCAAATGAGAGGCACGAGTCGATACCGAACCTTTTGTTTGTATTCGACGTAGCCCTCTAGTTCATCAATGAGCATCTTTTCCTCACCGAGCGTACGAAGCACGAGAAGAACGGTGAGTACGAGGCTGACAATTAGACCCCAGAAAGACCCGAGCACGAGTGGGGAGCCAAAAAAGAGAAGGAGCGCTCCGAGGTACATAGGGTGGCGCACGAATCTATAGACGCCCGTTGAGATGACTTTTTGTTTGCGGTCGTTTTGCACCCGTATCAGACCGGATGCGAACGTGTTATCGGTGAACGTGCGGAATATGAAAAATAAAGCTCCAAGCAGAAGTGCTGCACCGAGAATTTCCAGAGAAACGGGAAAATGCGTCGTCCACATGTATCGCTTTGCGTCCAAGGGCATGATCGCGATCCACACAACAAATGCGAGACCGATACCGTAGACGAGATACGCGGCGTCCTTTTTCTGGTTATCGGTAGCCATGGGTTTGAGTCGCTCCCTGAGCAAATCTTTATCTTTAAAAAAGAGATAGATCGTTCCGGGCCAACATAAAGAAATAAACCATATACTCCATATCCAGCCTTGGATCCAAAACCAATCTCCAGCGAGAAGAAATAGCGTTAGAGGAAACACGAATGGAAAACCGAGCGACCAAAGCATTTCCAGGACTGTAATGTCTTTAGAATCGGACGCCATGGATTCATGGTACACCGATGACTGTTCTCGGACTCGAACTGATTTGGAGCCTTAAAATATAGAAATGCAATTTTGACCCCTCTAGGACGAAAACATCACGTTTTAATTCGTGCCTCAAACATTAGGTCCGTTCGATACTTTAAGCCTTTCGAATCTATGCTGAAAATCCAGTTTTTTGTGCGCCCGCCTGGGCTCGAACCAGGGACCATCTCCTTAAAAGGGAGCCGCTCTACCGACTGAGCTACGGGCGCGAACAAGAAGTCTCCGAACTTTCATTACGGAGGCGTAAGAAGTATGCCTTCTTCCTTCAATTTCTGCAATTCTCTTTTTTCGTGCGCTCTTAGTTCTTCGTATCGCTCGGCCGAGAAGTCGGTTCGCGCCGACGAAAAAATTATATCGACTTTCGGAAAGACCCGAGTAAAGATATATTGCACTCTTTTCATATGGAAATCGGAAGTCACGACAATAAGCGTCCGGATAGCGTATTTTTCTACGATAGGCTTTGAAAGAGCCGCGTCCTCGATCGTATCGTGGCTTAACACCGGATCTTCAACTATATCTTCGGAAGGAACGCCATGCGCTGATAAATATTCTTTCACATACCGGGCATGAGGAGTGGGAGTCGTGTTGAAATGGCCCCCAAAGCCGCCGGTACAAAGCACCTTTGAGCCGGGATGATTATGGTGTTCCTCGATCCCCTGCTCCGCGCGGCCCACAGCAATATCCGACAGAGCGCCTGATTCATCATTCGGAGCGCCGAGGATCATAATGAGACTCGTCATGATATGTAGGACTTTTTCAACAAAAATGCCTCGAGAAGTTCCGAGAGCGCTCCTTGGCCCATGCGCGAGGCATGCAGCATATGCAGAAGTTCTCGGGAAAGAGCGATGCTTCCTTTTTCGCCCAAGCGGGCGGCGGCACGCTTTGCCTTTGCATACACGAACGGCTTTAATCCCGCTTCAGCGGCGCTTTTGGTCCGTGCGGCAAGGACGAGTGTTCGGGCCTGCCACGCTAAGGCGCCGTGTATCTCCTCAGGCGCTGCCCCTCCCTCAATAAGGCGGCGGTAGAGTATCCATGCTTCTTTCCTGTTGCCTGCCGTGAACGCGTCCGTGAGGGAAAACACCGAGAGAGGAGCCGCGATCTTTTTTTCTTTACTCTCGAACGTTTCTACGACTGCTCCTTTCGGTATTTTTTTCTTGACGGCGCTGTCGAGTTCCGGCTCGATAACGATGACCGGCATCTCAGATTCCGAAAAGAGCTTGGCCTGCTCCATGAGCAGGGCTTTGCCCGCATCGCTTTCAAGCGGTCTCTCGAGAAGAAGCACTACTTCAGGCGTAAAAAGGCCTTGAGCGCCGAGACGCGGGAGGACGTTCTCAAAAGGCTCTCCTCCTTCGCCGAACCTCACGACTTCGAAATCTTGGGCAAGCGCGCGGGCGCGTTTTTTTGCCTTGAGAACATCCGGCCCCGTCAGGATATACAGCATGAAATTATGAAAGGTCTTCCATGTCTCCCCACCGCGGCCCGGTCTCGCCTGAAACCAAAATAGGAACTCCGTGCGCCTCTTCTTTGCTTATCACCCCTTCCATTATGCCCCGGATCGCTGCGGCAGCCTCGGGCACAAAGGCTTTTCTTATTTCGAATACCAGCTCGTCGTGTATCTGAAGCACAATGGACGCGTCCCACGGCGGATTTTCCGAGAAAAGTCGGTGGATGCGGACCATAGCAAGCTTGATCATGTCCGCCTGCGAACCCTGAAGTGGAGCATTGATCGCCATCCGTTCGGCCATCGCGCGCACGTAGGGAAGCGCGGACCGCATGCCGGGGAAATAGCGCTTTCTTCCGAACAAGGTCGTCGTGTAACCGGTGCGCGATGCGAAACTGCGGGTTTTCGAAAGATACGCCGAGAGTTCTGAGAAGGTCTCGAAATACCGGTTGTAGAATTCCTGCGCCTCGCTCCGAGAGGTGCCTAGGTTTTCTTTGAGGGCGTTTACGCCCATTCCATAGAGGATGCCGAAATTGATGACTTTAGCTCTCCGTCGCATTTCTTCCGTAACTTCCCTCTCCGGTATACCGAACATGTACGCGGCAACAGCCGTGTGCACGTCCTCGCCGCGAGCGAATATGGCAGTCAATTTCGCATCGCCGGAGAGCACAGCCGCGAGACGCAGTTCGATCTGCGAATAGTCGAAAGCGAGCAGGGCATACTTCGGCGGGGCGATGAACCCTTTTCGAATGCGCCGTCCAAGTTCCGTCTTTATCGGAATGTTCTGCAGATTGGGATCCTGGGAAGAGATACGTCCGGTCGTTGTTCCGCTCTGGACGAACGTCGTGTGAAGGCGACCGTTACCGTCAAGAAGCGGGGGGATCGCGTCAATATAAGTGGACAATAATTTTTGGAGCGCGCGGTATGAAAGGATTTCTTCGATGACGGGGTGTTCGTCTTTCAGTTTCGCGAGTTCGGATTCCCGCGTTGAGAGCTGGCCAGTCGATGTTTTTTTTCGGCGTTTACCGGTTACGCCGATGCCGAGCGTTCCGAAAAGCATGTCGCCGAGTTGTTTGGGGGAATTGATATTGAATTCATTTCCCGCCCGGGCGTGTATTTTTTTCGCCAGCATGTCGAGCTCCGCATGATATTCCTTCGAAAGAGCCTCGAGATATTCCTTGTCGACGAGAATGCCGTGCGCATTCATGTTCGCAATGACCGGAATAAGCGGCTTCTCGATCTCTTCAAAAACCCGCAGGAGTCCTTCCGTTTCTATTTTTTCGCGAAGCGCGCGATGCGCTTCAGCCATGCTTTTGGAGCGGGTATTGTTGAGTACATCTTCAGGTGTTGGGTTCGTGAGTTCCGAATTCGTGAGCCACAGCATGACCGCCGACTCGGGGAAGAGCGGATCGTTAGGATCGGCAGCGGGAAGAGGTCTCGTTTCCGGAATTTCGGTTTTGGATCGTTTTTTTTCGAAGGTTGTTGTTCTTTCTCCTTCCGTAAGGAAGGAAAGGCGAGGAATGAGGGAGCGGAAGCCGAGGTCAGTGAAAAAAGCGGTTATGCGCGAAACGTCGATGGCCTCACGAAATGGCGCGGGCACAGAAAAAGCGACGGGCGCATCGGTCCGGATCGTGGCGAGTACTTTCGAAAATTCCGCCTCATCCTCGTGCGTTCGTAGTAGTTCTATGATGCGTGGGGAAAATCCAGCTGAAGAAAATTTTTCAGGCGTTTTTTTTAACACCGCATACACGGCTTCCATGCCGCCGAACCGAAGGAGAAGCGCCGTTGCCGTTTTTTCTCCGATTCCGGGAATACCGATAATATTGTCCGAAGGGTCGCCCGCGAAACCTTTGTAGTCGGGAATAAGCGAAGGACCGAATCCGTACCTTTGCTCGACCGCCTTTTCATCATACAAGACGGTATCCTGAATGCCCTTACGCAGGGTGAACACCCGTACGCGGCTATCGTCTACAAGCTGCAGAGTATCCATATCGCCCGAAGCGATGATGACATCAAGTTCCTTCTTCGCGGAAACCGCGATGGTGCCTATAATATCGTCGGCTTCGAACCCCGGCGCTTCATAGAGTGGTATGCCAAATGCTGCAAGTAGCTTTCTCGAAAGAGCGAACTGGGATACGAGAGCGTCCTCCGCCTTCGGCCGCTTAGCCTTATACTCCTTATATACTTCGTGCCGATGCGTGGGACCGGGAAGATCGTAACAGGCACACAGGTAATCTGGTTCGAGTTCCTTTGCGATGCGCATGAGCATCGCCGCAAGCCCATACACCGCTCCGACAGGTTCTCCCGACGGGGAAGAAAGTTCCGGTATGGCGTGATACGCACGGTGAATTATCGCGTGCGTATCGAGA